>JAFGQQ010000111.1 GCA_016935595.1 Bacteroidales bacterium | reverse complement strand
TTTTTTGTCAGAAAGCTTGAGCAATTGGGCATAACTAATTTGTAATTATCATGGCTATTTGGTATAAAAAATTATATTAACCAGAGATACTATATTTTAAAGCTTTGTCAAAAGCGTAATTTGGGTTATATCAATAGTCTGGAATTTTATACCCTGTTAATGTATGCGAAATAACAAAAGTAATGCAAAAAAACGCAAATGCCTACTTTGTGAGGCTTTGGGAGCCTTCGTGCAGCTTTGAAAAATAATGTAAATAAACGAATACTCTTTTATTCTTTCTTCAGCACCAGGTATCCCCAGGCATCGAGTTGTATTGTTTTGCTTTTTTCGAGTTTAATTTCCTCTTCTGAAAACATATTGCTGTATGTTCCGGTAATATTGCTTTTCAATTCCAGGTTAACATCCTTTTTTGAAAAATTAAATATGCCAATAATTTTATTATCATCTTTCTCGCGAACAATAGCAAAAACAGTCGAATCGTTTGATGTGCATATGCGCTCCATATCGCCCCCGAATTCTCCATTCCAAAGCGCAGGATTTTCTTTCTTTATCTGGTTTAACTGGCGGTAGAGGTTTCCAAAATAATGGCCTTTCCATTCAATTGTATCTTTTTCAAAAAATCGCAGGCGTTTATCCAGCCCTGCTTCCTGCCCGTTATAAATCAAAGGCATACCGGGAATAATATATGTAAAAACAGCAAAAATTTCAGCAGCATCGCCCATTCGTTCATATACAGTTCCGTTCCATGAATTTTCGTCATGGTTGGATGTAAACTGCATCCTGTAATCATTCTTTAAATAAAATGAATCTTCTTTAGCATAATACTTATCAAACACTTTTACTTTTTTCTTCCCTTTTGCCACTTCATTCATCAAATGATGCAATTCCCATGCATAAGTCATATCGAAAGCTTTTTGATGATATTGGTATCCTTCGGCCTCGGCAAGCATAAAAACATGTTTTACATCTTTTAACGCAGCAACTGCCTTATTCCAGAATTCAACAGGCACACCATGGGCAACATCGCACCTGTAACCATCAATATTTGCTTCATTAATCCAAAACAACATAGCATCAATCATGGCATTCTGCATGTCTTCGTTGTCAAAATCCAGTTCAATTACATCTTCCCAGTCTGCAACAGGTGGTTTAAAATTCCCAAGACTATCTTTTGTATAAAATTCAGGATTTGATGCAACCCAGATATGATCCCATGCCGTATGGTTTGGTACCCAGTCAATAATAAGATACATACCTGCATCGTGGACTTTATCTACCAGGTCTTTAAAATCGGACATGGTACCGAATTCATCATTAATACTTTTATAATCTTTCACCGAATAGTAACTTCCCAATTTGCCTTTGCGGTTTTTTTCACCAATTGCGTTAATTGGCATAAGCCACAAAATATCAACCCCCAATTCTTTTAAACGGGGAATATGTTCACTGAATGCCCCGAAAGTTCCCTCAGGGGTAATTTGCCTAATATTAACTTCATAAATAATTGCATTTTTGCTCCACTCCGGGTGTGTTACGGTTTCAATACCCCGTTTAAGTTTAGCCGCAATGCGTTTTTGTTTTTCAACCTGTTTACAGGCGTATATGCCCGAAATAGCAGCAATAATTATTAAAACAATTATTTTAAGTAATAATGCCATGTTTTTTTTCATTTTAATAAATTTAAGATTTAACAGATAAAGTTTTCATTCCTCTTACATCAATTTGTTTACTAAATACAATAAGCCTGATATCGTATTGAGTAAGGTTTGAAATTTCAACCCCGGTTTTTTTAACAACAATTTTTAAAAGATTATTTCTAAAACGTATTTTAAAAGAATAAGAATCCCATTTAGCAGGAAGATATGGATTAAACTCCAATTCCCCATTTTTTATACGCATACCGGCAAAACCTTCAACAATGGCCATCCATGTGCCGGCCATACTGGTGATATGACAGCCGTCTTCAGTATCATTATTATAATCGTCGAGATCGAGACGCGAAGTACGCAAATACAATTCATAAGCCTTATCCTCATATCTCAATTTTGATGCAAGAATTGAATGCACGCATGGGGAAAGTGAAGATTCATGGACTGTAAGCGGTTCATAAAAATCAAAATTACGTTTAAGGGTTGCTTCATCATGATCATTTTCAAAAAAATACAATCCCTGCAAAACATCGGCCTGTTTAATAAAGCATGATCTTAATATTCTGTCCCATGACCAATTTTGATTTATTGGCAACTCCTTTTGGTCTAAATCTTTAACTTTTATAATTTCCTTATCTAAAAAACCGTCTTGTTGTATAAACACTTCTTCTTCAGGGTCATAAGGAAAATACATATTATTAATAATATCTGTCCATTTTTCAGATTCCTTATCAAAATCAAACATTACTTTTTGAAGCAAAGAAATAAATTTTTGCTCGTTTTGTTTTTCAACATAAGCAATTGCCTCGAGAGTATATTTAAGGGTCCAAACGGCAAGTGTGTTTGTATACCAATTATTATTCACATTATTTTCGTATTCGTTAGGCCCTGTAACGCCAAGCATAACATATTTATTCTTTTGTTTGGAATAATTGACCCTTTGTGCCCAAAAACGGCTGATAGCAATTAATACTTCAAGGCCATAATCGATCAGATATTGTTTATCGCCGGTATAATTCACATACCGGTATATTGCATAAGCAATAGCGCCATTACGGTGAATTTCTTCAAAAGTGATTTCCCATTCATTATGGCATTCTTCACCATTCATTGTAACCATAGGATAAAGTGCAGCCCTGCGGTTAAAACCTAATTTTTGGGCATTTTCGATAGCTTTTGGTAATTGTTTATAGCGGTATAATAACAGGTTCCTGGCAACTTCCTGTCCTGCAGTTGAAAGATAGAAAGGAAAACAATATGCCTCGGTATCCCAATATGTGCTGCCTCCGTATTTTTCCCCGGTAAATCCTTTCGGGCCAATATTTAAACGTGCATCATCGCCGGTATAAGTCTGGTATAACTGGAAAATATTAAACCGTATTCCTTGTTGCGCTTCAATATCGCCTTTAATAACAATATCGCTTTCCTCCCATTTTTTATCCCATGCTTTAACATGATCACTAAATAATTCATCAAATCCCCTGGTATATGCAGCCCTTGTTTCTTTAACAGTTATTTCCCTTATTTCCTCTTTCTCAAAATCAAGAGAAGAAACAATTCCGACATATTTATATATTACAAGGTTATCACCGGAATTCATTTTAATATCAATTATATTGCCCACATACTTGGGCTTCTCTATAGGTTGCGTGTTATATTTTATTTCACGGTTATTTAATGTAACCTGGTACTTCATCCCAATTCCTACCCAAAATCCGGTCTTTTTAGTTTCAGTAATTATATAGGCTTCTCCTTTATCCGATTTTTTTTGTATTTCGTTCCAAAATTTTTCGTCATAATTTGAATCTTCATTAGCAATGTCGGCATCGATATACGGAATAAGTGTAACCTGTCCGTTAAAACTCATCGGTGTAATACTGTATCGTATTAATCCTAAATGTTTATTTGAATAGCTGATAAAACGTTTCGATTCAACCTGGATTAATTTTCCAGAAGGCAGTTTTAAAACAAATGAGCGCAATAAAAAACCTTCCTTCATATTAAGGACACGGTTAAAACTTAAAACATCGCCTTTGGCAAGGTCAACTAATTCCCCATCAATTTTAACGTCAATACCAATCCAGTTAGGGGCATTTAGCACTTTAGCAAAGTATTCAGGGTATCCATTTTTCCACCATCCAACTTTTGTTTTATCCGGATAATATACCCCGCCAACATAATTTCCTAATAATGAATCTCCTGAATACTGTTCTTCAAAATTTCCACGTTGTCCGGTATGTCCGTTACCCAGACTAAAAATACTTTCAGAGATACGGTTATATTCCGGGTAGAATTTATCTTCTACAATCTTCCATTCATCATGCTTCAGGTATTTCTTCATATTATCTCTTTTTAGTTTTTATCGTGCACAAATAGAACCATTAATCCTGCAATTAATAAAGAAATCCCGCCAACAATCAGGGCATAAATTGCCTGACCATTAAAAAAATATTTTATAAAAAAGCCCAGGATACTGGCAGCAACAATTTGTGGAATAACAATGAAAAAATTAAAAATCCCCATATAAATGCCCATTTTATTTGATGGCAGGGAACCGGTAAGTATTGCATAAGGCATTGCCAGGATACTGGCCCATACCAGGCCAATACCTACAAAAGAAATAAGCAACATCTGCGGGTTTTTCATATAATAAATCGAAATAAAACTAATAGCGCCCACAAATAACGAAATCATGTGAGTTGTTTTTCTGTTTGTAATTTTTGTAAGTGCAATCAGAAGAAAAGCAAAAAGAGCAGCAAATCCGTTGTATATTCCAAAACAAACACCAACCCAGTTGGCCCCGGTATTGTATAGTTCTGAAGAGGTATCGGTAGCGCCATAAATATGGGAAGTTACCCCGGGTGTAGTATATATCCACATTGCAAACAACGCAAACCATGAGAAAAACTGCACAACAGCCAGTTGTTTCATAGTTAATGGCATAGCATTTAAATCATTTATTATTTCAATCAACCCGCCTTTTGTTTTACCGGTTTTTTGCAATAAACCTGCAATAAGTTCAAAAATTCCAAAAGCAATCAAACCAAAAGACAAGATATATACTTCCTTATCGACATTAATTAGCAATAAAGGCACAGAAACAATAATACCCAATAAAACAAGATAAATTCCAACTTTTATGCATTTTGCACTAAGATTAACATTTCCAATAGTATCGTCATTAATAGTTTTTTCTTTAATAGCAGCGTATTGGGCAAGTTGCTCAGGCGGATATTCTTTAGTACTAATTACTGTCCATAATACGGCAAGGAAAAACACAATTGCACCAATGTAGAATGAAAACTTCACCGAAGGAGGTATAATCCCTTCCGGCGCAGTATTGGCAATATTAAGCCAGTTAGCCATTACCCAGGGTAAAACTGATGCTACAATAGCCCCTGTGCCGATAAAAAAACTTTGCATTGAGAAACCCATGGTACGTTGATCAGAAGGCAACATATCACCAACAAATGCCCGAAAAGGCTCCATAGAAATATTAATGGAAGCGTCCATAATCCAAAGGGTCCCAACCGCTGTCCATAATATAGGGTTATTAGGCATTATAATTAATGCCAATGAGGCAAGGATGGCCCCTACCAAAAAATAAGGCCTTCTCCTTCCAAGTCTATTCCAGGTTTTATCGCTGTAATGTCCAATAATAGGTTGAATTATCAAGCCAGTAATCGGAGCAGCTAACCAATATATAGCTAATTTATCTACTTCGCCGCCCAGGGTTTGAAAAATACGGCTTACATTGGCATTTTGAAGAGCAAATCCAAACTGGATTCCTAAAAATCCAAAACTCATATTCCAGATTTGCCAGAAGTTTAAACGTGGTTTTTCCATAATTCTGATATTAGTATTTCAAAAATAGGTAAAATCATTGAAAAATCAATGACAAACATCAATGTTAACTTCTGAATTTGAGGATTTTACAACTATAACCGTTGTTTAAATCGATTGCGACATTATCAAAAAAAATTAAATTCTTTTTGAGGAACCTCGAATAATGAGCTCGGTTTTTAATATTTCTGTCTCAACGAGAGAAGTATTTTTGGTCTCAATACGTTTAAAAAGCATTTCAGCAGCCTTTTTGCCCATTTCAAAACCATGTTGTTCAACCGAACTTAAAGGCGGGTCGGTTACAGTGCTAATTAAGCTATTTGAAAATCCAATAACTGCAATATCTTCAGGAATTTTAAGTTTACTATTTTTGATAGCAATCAATGCACCGGCAGCAGCATTATCATTAACTGCAAAAATTCCGTCAGGCCTAACGGGTAGTTTAAGCAGCCGGGGAACTATTTCAAGAGCTTCTTCGTGCAAATCGCATTTAATAATTAAGTTATTATCTGGTTCCAAATTATTATCGCGAAGCGCTTTCAAAAAACCTTCTAACCTTTTTTTACCAATTTCAAGGTGTTGGGGGGCATAAAGATGTGCAATATGTTTACAGCCCATTTTTATTAAATGTTCTGTAGCCTGATAAGCCCCCTCAAAATCATCAACTAAAATACGGTTAGTCTCCATTCCCGGACAATCGCGGTCGAAAAACACAATGGGAATTTGGTTTTCAATCAGGTTTTGAAAATGTTCGTAATTGTTTGTGGTTTTTGAAATTGAAACAAGCAAACCTTCGACCCTGGCAGCTAAAAGTGCCTGTGCATTTGACACTTCCCTGTCGAAATTTTCATTCGATTGACAAATCATAACGTTATAACCTGCTTCATGTGCCACTTCTTCAATTCCACTTATTACAGTAGAAAAAAAGTAATGAACCATTTCGGGAATTATAACGCCAATAGTATAAGTTTTACTGTGCCGTAAACTTAAAGCAATAAGATTAGGTTTATAATTAAGTTCTTTCGCCAGCTTTTTAATAGCTTCCCTTGTTTCGTAACCAATATCAGGATGGTCTTTTAATGCCCTGGAAACAGTGGACGGGGAAACGCCCATCTGTTTGGCAATATCTTTAATTGTAATTTGTGCAGTTCTCATGGCAACTAATTTACAACTAATTAAAAAAAATTAAAACTTTTTTAAAATTTATTTTTCTTCTTCCCGAATATGTCATATCATAAAAAGTTTTCAATCTTCAATACTTTTGTGGTAATCTTGTAATGACCTTATCACATATTCCCCGTCAAGGCGTGCTTTAATGCCCCTTGTAGCAGCTAAAGCTGCCGAAGTTGTTGTAATATAAGGAATTTTATATTTTATGGCATTCTTGCGGATGTAAGAATCATCAAATTCACTTTGTTTTCCGGCAGGCGTATTAATAACAAGATTAATATTGCCATTCTTTATGGCATCAACAATATTTGGCCGTCCTTCATGTACCTTTTTAATAACTTTAGCTTTAACACCATGCTTTTCAAGGAATTCCTTAGTGCCTTCTGTTGCTATGATTTTAAAATTCATAGCAATAAAATTTTTAGCAGTATCAATAATTTTATTTTTATCCCTGTCGGCAATTGTAACTAAAACATTTCCTTTTATTGGAAGCGGTGTTTGTGTTGCCTCCTGTGATTTAAAGAAAGCCATGCCATAGGTGTCTGCCAAACCTAAAACCTCACCGGTCGATCGCATTTCAGGTGCCAGAAGGGGATCAACATCAGGAAACATGTTAAATGGAAAAACGGCTTCTTTAACCCCATAATGTTTTATTTTTTTGTCTTTCAGATTAAAATCAGTCAATTTTTTTCCAAGTAATATTTGTGTTGCTATATTAGCCATAGAAATATTACATACTTTTGAAACCAATGGAACAGTACGCGAAGCCCTCGGATTGGCCTCCAAAATATATACAACATCTTCATAAATGGCATATTGAATATTCATAAGGCCAACCACTTTCATTTCAATAGCAATTTTGCGGGTATAATCTTTTATTGTTTCTATATGTTTTTCAGGTATAATCACCGGGGGTATAACACATGCAGAATCTCCAGAATGAATGCCGGCATATTCAATATGCTGCATTACCGCAGGCACAAAAGCATCGGTCCCGTCAGCGATGGCATCGGCTTCTGCTTCAATGGCATCTTCAAGAAATTTATCAATAAGCAAAGGCCTGTCAGGAGAAACATCGACTGCCTCGGCAACATACTGCCTGAGCATTTCTTCATCAAGAACAATTTTCATAGCCCTTCCCCCAAGCACATATGAAGGCCTTACCATCAAAGGATAACCAATACGTGAGGCTATTTCAAGTGCTTGTTCTATAGTGCTGGCCATACCCGATTCAGGTTGAGGTATTTGAAGTTTCTGCATCACCTGCCTGAACCGGTCGCGGTCTTCAGCAAGGTCGATAGTTTCCGGAGAAGTGCCAAGAATTTTTACACCAGCTTCAGCAAGTTCATTTGCGAGGTTTAAAGGAGTTTGTCCTCCAAACTGAACAATTACTCCTTCTGGCTTTTCTTTATTATAAATACTTAATACATCTTCAGCAGTAAGCGGCTCAAAATATAACTTGTGCGAGGTATCATAGTCGGTTGAAACAGTTTCAGGGTTGCAATTTACCATAATTGATTCAAACCCTTCTTTTCTAATAGCAAATGCTGCGTGAACACAGCAATAATCAAACTCAATTCCCTGCCCGATACGGTTTGGGCCTCCGCCCAGTACCATAATTTTTTTATTAGGGCTAACACTAATTTTATTTGAAGTATTATAGCTGGAATAATAATACGATGCATTGTTTACACCACTAACGGGCACTGCATCCCATTCCTCATTCATGCCAAGTGCAATACGCCTGTTTCTGATATCTATTTCAGGGATATTTAATAATTTCGATAAATATTTGTCAGCAAAACCGTCTTTTTTTGCCTGGAGAAACAAATCATCCGGTAATGTTTTATTTTTATATGTAAGTATTTTTTCTTCAAGATCAACTAATTCCTTCATTTGCTGAATAAACCAGGATTTAATATGTGTTTTTCGCGAAAGCTCTTGAACATCAGCGCCTTTTCTTAATGCTTCATACATAATAAACTGACGTTCACTTGATGCATCGTTAAGCATTGCCATTAATTCATCGAGTGTTTTACTATTAAAATTTTTGGCAAACCCTAATCCATATCTGCCAATTTCCAAAGAACGTATAGCTTTATGAAAGGCTTCCTTATAATTTTTGCCTATACTCATAACCTCTCCCACAGCCTGCATTTGCGTCCCTAATTTATCACGCAGGCCATCAAATTTTTCAAATGCCCAACGGGCAAATTTAACAACAACGTAATCGCCTGAAGGGGTATATTTTTCAAGCGAGCCATCCCGCCAGTATGGCAATTCATCTAAAGTCATTCCGCCAGCAAGCAGCGCCGATATATATGCAATAGGAAAACCGGTAGCTTTTGATGCAAGGGCAGATGAACGGGATGTTCTCGGATTTATTTCAATTACAACAACCCTGTCGGTTTTCGGGTCATGTGCAAATTGAACATTGGTACCTCCAATTACACCAATTGCTTCAACAATAGCATATGAATATTGTTGTAATCGTTTTTGCAGCTCAGAGGATATAGTAAGCATCGGGGCAGTACAATATGAATCGCCTGTATGTACGCCCATAGCATCAACATTTTCAATGAAGCAGATTGTTATCATTTGGTTTTTTGAATCCCGGACTACTTCAAGTTCTAACTCTTCCCATCCTAAAACCGATTCTTCAATTAATACCTGGTTAACTATACTTGCTGATAATCCCCTGCTGGCAATTGTCCGCAGCTCTTCAACATTAAATACCATGCCGCCACCGGTTCCTCCCATAGTATAGGCAGGCCTTACAACCACCGGATAGCCTAACTGGCCGGCAATTTTTTCAGCATCTTCAACAGTATTTACCGCAGTACTTTTAGGCATTTCTATGCCCAATTTATTCATTGTTTCTTTAAACGAAACGCGGTCTTCCCCTCTCTCTATGGCATCAATATTAACTCCAATTATTTTCACACCATATCTTTCAAGAACACCCTTTTTAGCCAATTGGGAAGACAGGTTTAATGCTGTTTGCCCTCCCAAATTCGGGAGCAGTGCATCAGGCTTTTCTTTTTTAATAATTTCAGTTAAGGCATATTCATTAAGCGACTCAATATAAATAATATCGGCCATTTCAGGATCAGTCATAATTGTTGCCGGGTTAGAATTAACCAATACAATTTCATATCCTAATGAGCGCAATGCTTTACAAGCCTGGGTACCAGAATAATCAAATTCGCAAGCCTGTCCGATAATAATGGGCCCTGAACCTATAATCAGTACTTTATTGATATCTTGAATTTTAGCCATATATCTGTTATTTGTTATTAAATAGTTTTGCAA
>JAFGQQ010000527.1 GCA_016935595.1 Bacteroidales bacterium | reverse complement strand
TATTAAGCATAGCTTGTTTCCCATAATAATAATCTGTTAAATCATTAATTATAAAACTCGGATATTTATATTGCAACTATACCAATTAACAATTTCAAATAACTATAGTTATACTTGTTTCGACTTGTTAAGTGAATATCCTAACATAAAGAATACTATAACTTGAACAGAGCCAGGACCATAAGGAAAAGAATACTCGAAAAGGCTAATTACTAATGGGATAAAAATAATAATGAATCCAAAGTGTTCAGGGCCAAAATCTCTAATATTTACAACTCTTTTTACAACATTACAGACAAGATATATATATAGAATTAGCAAAGGTAGGGCACCCAATAATCCATATTGATAACCTTTTAGTAATACATAATTATGTATCTGAGGGATGTAAGAGGAACCAGTTAAATTACCAAGAAGAGGAAAATCAGAAATGAACCTTATAGCTGCAATATTTCTATCCCATCGCCCTGAACTAAGATTATTTAAATCATTAATATCATAAGCACCAATGAAGAAATCATTTATAAATACGGGCATTTTTACTAATCCATACGAAGAAAGTAATAGAATCAGTAATAACAATCCTGCACTTATTAAATACCAATAACCTTTTTTCTTTAAATTCAGCCAGATAATAATCATTACACAGAATAAAAGTCCTAGAAATGCCGCACGTGACCTCATAACTATTATAGAAGAGCAAATAATTATGGTGTAAATAATTAGGACAGTTTTTTTTTTGCTATTTAAATTTTTACTAGCTATCATACATATTAAAATACCAATGCTATTAGACAAAATTGCACCTAAAGAATTTTTATGATCAACCATATACTGATCCATAATAGTAAAGCTCCCAACATAGTACAAAATTGTACTAACAGCTAGAATAACAGTAAAAGAACAATACACAATAAGAAAAGTAATGTATTTTGTAACAGAAATATTTACAGTATAACCTATTAGAATTGAAATAAAAGGGATCGATAGTAAAAAAAAATCCTTAAAATCAATATTCAGACCTAAGCTTAAAAATAACAGAATTTCTGTAAGAAAGAAAATAATTATAAATAGGTAAAAAACAATAACCTTCTCGCTTAAAATTTCCTTAATACTAAATGTTACCAGAAATAGACACCCAAACAGAATCAGATAAATAATTTTAGTAAGTTCATATAGATTATGCGATTGAAAAATAAAAGGCATATAAGAAGCTAAAACAAGTATAAAACTTGTATATAAAAAGAGTGTCCTAAGAACAGATTTCATAAATGTTTATTCAGATTCTTAAGTCTATGAATTTATAATAATTAACCAAGTACTTAATTATTAACACTTCAGTTAGTCCCTATATAGTTCTCCCATTCTTAAGATTGCTTCATCTGTATAAGGATGCATTAATCCTCCTGCAGGAGAAAATGTTAATTCACCAAAAAATATTCTTTCTCCAGCATCATATAAATCGACTCTAACAAAATTGAAATCTTCAGATAAGATCTTAGCAATTTCTATCATCCGATTTAGATTTTTAGGCTTTTCGGGATATGTTCCTGGTAAATATTTCTTTTTTATATAGTTTAAAACATTCCAATTCATATCAAATGTGCTAAATTTAATATTTTTGTTACGATCTGTACATACTAAAATTTCAAAAGGTTTACCTTTAATGCAGGTAAACTTATAATCCGTAGGCAAAGAATCACTCCCAGTATCTATCAATTCTTCACAGAAAATTAATGGACTTATTTCTTTATAATGAGGTTCCCTATTATAAGCATATGATAGATGTAATTTTTTGTTCAGCCTTTTAATACAACTTTCTTCATCTAAAGTTGATTTTTCTCTGCAAAAAATATGGCCTGCACTGCCATTATTTGTCTTAAGGACAAATTTATCAGGTAATTTACTAAAATCAATCTTATTCGCATCGTCCCATACACCATAGTGTTTAAGTAATATTTCCTCAAGTCCTTTTTCTTTTACATATTGTCTTACACTTATTTTATCAGCATATTTACTATACCTTAAGATATACTTAGGCTCTAGCAATTCTGAAAGAATGAGCTCTGATATATCTTTAGGATTTTTAAAATCAGGAAAACGTCCGCGATGATGGAAATACTGTAGTTTGAATAATAATTTTTTGTTAAGAATTAAAAAAATCCAAAATAATAGTTTATTTATATTAAATTTTCTTTTCATATGAATTTCCCTCCTTTATCATTTATAAAACTAATTCCCTGCCTTGTAAAATATAAAATACTAAAATTATGATATTAACTGTTATAATTTCAATTCATTGGCTTTATTTTCATGCCATGTGTTTTCATTTTTTACAATGCCTTTTGAGTATTGGTATGTCAAATAAAAACGAGTTAAATTAGCTATGGATCTCGCAATTACATAAGATATTAATGTAATCTTAATATCTTTAAATACCAAACAACCAATAAATAATGAAATTATGGTCAATATTATAGAATATATTTCCCAAATAAATAATTCTTTCATTTTATCCGCAATAATAAAAATAGCAGCTACCACTTGAAACACAAAGAGTATTCCAACATTTGGCATTAAAATTCTTGCATAGATCCCTGACATTTGCCAGGTTTTACCGAGAACAAATGAAAAAAGCCAGGGTAAAATAAAAATTAAAAGAATACTTACTGGAGTAATAATCATTACCATCATCTTTACAGTTTTAATATAGATATTCTTACAATTCCCTTTGCTTACCCATTCTTCATTTGCTCTTTGCCGGAAAACGTCTCTTATAGCAACTGAAATAACGCCTGCGGGAACTGATAAGACAGCCATAGCCATTGAATAATAACCTACTTCTTCAGACATAAAAAAATATGTAATCATAAGAATGGGTAACTGAGTGTTTAATGTGTCTATTAACTGACCAGGTAATGTGAATTTAGGGAATTCAATGTAATGTTTTGCTAAATACATTATTCGATTAAATGAAATTTGAATAAATGAAAACCTATCTTTCCGCAATACTCTTACAATACATCCAAATGCTGAAATCGATCGACCAATTAAATCTCCTACAACCAATCCATTAGAAAAAATCTTCACAAAACCAAAAAGTACTTTGCTTAATGTCACAGAAGACGAGTTTGTGATTTTATTCCAGGATAGGCTTGTAAAATATTTGTTTCGCACACACCATTCATTGTAACAATTAAATATAATAATGGCAAATGCGGTTAGCGGACAAACAAAAAACCACTTCTTTAGTTGAGGTTCATTGAACCATAAACTAAATTGATTTGCAAATAATTGTAGAACAATGAAAGAAATTAACAGGATAGAAAAACTCATAATAAGAACCAATCCAATTATGTTGGCGGCATCTTGCTTAGTATCAGCTATTAAAATGCCATTTTCATATTTGCCTGTCGATAAAACTATTAAAATCGCAATAATAGATGTCAATGTAGCAAGTAGACCGAATTCAGCCGGGGTATATATCCTGCCCAGAACAGGATACAAAAGCATGGGAAATGCCTGTGATATTGTTGTTCCTAATGAAAGTGTTAAAGAATTTCTTACAAATTCACTTTTTATATGAACTTTTTTTGGAATTTTTTTCATTGAAATACATTTCAAAATTTAGTAAGAAACAGTATCCATAACTTAAGACAAGCATTATATTTAAAGTATATTTAATTGTAACCATAAAAGAAAAAAATAATTATATTGCATTTATGAAGAGATTCATTTGTTTACAATTATTAATTTCGATATCTCTTACAGTAGTAGGTACCAACTACTATGTAAGAAATGGTGGCAATGACTTAGAATCCGGACTTACAGATGAACAAGCCTGGGCCCATCACCCCTGGATGATTACATGGACGGGCAGTATTATTCTAAAAGCGAGTGATACAGTCTTTATGAAACGAGGTGATCTGTGGACCATAGCAACTCTGTCCTCACCATTTATAAGAGTTGGTCAAAGCGGAACAAATGGACGATATATTACCACGACATGTTACGGAACATCTGATGAAAAACCAGTTATAGAAATTTCAGGTAATTATAATTATCCAGTAATTTCTGCTGCTGGAAAATCATTTATTTCATTTGACCAACTTGAAATAAGACACTATAGTTCTTCTTATAAACCCGATTTTTCGCAATCTGGAATTATCTTTTATTCTGAAGGCAGCAACGTTCCCCATGATTGGATTATAACAAATTGTGATATTCATAATATACCTTCTGTTGGTATATTATGTTATAATAACGCATTTAATATCACTATTGGAGATACTACTGCCACAAATTGTGCAAGTTCAACATCTTTTAGCAATCATATTTATGAATGCGGCTATTCAGGAATTACTTTATGTGGTCGTAATCCAGTAACAAATATTTCTAATTTTAAAATATTTTACAACTATGTCCATGATATTGATCCTGGTGGTAGTATTCTTCGTAACGCCTATGGTATATCATTTACAGCTGGATCAAATTCAGATGGATGGCCAAGTCAATGTATAGTTAAATACAATCGGATGACAAATAATCCAAATTGGGCTGGACTTGATTGCCATGGAGGCACTTATATTTATTTTCAAAATAATTATGTCTATAACTGCTCCACTCTTATTGGAACTCAAGCAGCATTAGGAGTAGGGGAATTCACTCCAATTTTAGATAATTTATATATTGAAAATAATATCCTTGAAAATCCAGGCAATCATGCTATTTCGAATTATCATTTTCTACAAATTGGTGGTTATGCCAGTGAATTCAGACCCAAAAATTGCATTATAAAGAATAATACATTCTATTATACATCAAGACCTTCTAAAGAGCTTAATAGCTATGCCATAAGTATTGTGATGGCAGAAGGAGTTACTATTGAAAACAATAAATTCTATAATGGACCCCTTGGCCTTTCTAATGGCGCAATCTTCATCGGAAATGCAAATGGCCCATCAAAGAATATAACAATCAAAAATAATTGGATACGTGACTGGTTTGGCAGTATATATCTGATAACAGAAGGTTTAGCTGGATATTTAAAGATATTTGATAATGTCATATATATGTCAGAGGGAGGAGGAAGTCCAATATACGCTAATACTGGAATAAGTACAGGTTATATCGAGTTATATAATAATACAATACTGACCAATGATAATGCAACTTCACCATATGCAGTGGATTTTTCCCGAATTACAGTTTCGAAAGAATCATCATTCATTCTTAAAAATAACATCTTTGGTTTTACTCAAGAAACAAGTTCAGGTAGATATGTCCTCGCTCCTAAAACAATAGAAGGTATATTTGATATTGATTATAATATCTACTGGAATAGTTCCCGGACCGAACCTTTCTATTTCCTTGGACCCAGGAATCTTGAATCATGGAACAAACTTGGATATGATATTCACAGCATTTTCAATAAAGATCCTCTTTTCAGGAACCTGAGTGGTTCTTATAAACAGGATATCGATTTTGACCTTCAAAGCAATTCACCTGCGATAGATAAAGGAACTTATGTCGGTTTGCTGACTGACTATCTCGGGGCTCCCATTAATGGACTGCCAGATATTGGAGCATTCGAATATCAGGCAGGAACCTATACTCCTTCATTGATAAATTCACTAATTGAAAATTGGTCTCCAAACCTTTTGGAGATGAATTTCAATTCACTACTCAATGACAAACAGATACCAGATAAATCTGCATTTATCGTTAATGTAAATGGTTCTTCAGAGAGCCTGAATAATGCGGTTATTGAATACAATAAGATTCTGTTAACTCTGAACGAACCTGTTACTTTTGGAGACAATATTAATATTTCATATTATAAACCGGATACCAACTGGATAGAATCTAATTCAGGAAATCCGGCCCAGACTGTAATTAATCAGCCTGTAACAAATAATTGCAGGGATCCATCTTTGCCAAATGATCTTCCGGAAATCGTTATTGATTTTCAACAAACTGTTTTCTCAGGATTTATATATGAACTTGATGTTTCTGACAGCTATGATCTGAATAATGACAAATTAACTTTCTCCTGGGAGGTTCCTCCTAATATTCCTGTATCAGATACATCAGGATCTAAAATAAAACTTCTCACACCTATTGTTACAAAATCAGAAATAATATCATTCAACTTAAGTGTGACAGATGGAATAGATACCCTGTCAAGAGAAATCTCGATCACACTCATGCCGTATAAACCTGAGTTCAGCCTTGCAAGTATCAGAATTATAGAAGCAAGTGATTATTATTTTACTGATTACCCTAATTATGTCGGTGATGGAAATCTTTCAACAAAGTGGTCGATCGACGGGGATAATCATTGGCTTACCATTAGTATGGAGAAATCCTTCAATATAAATTACCTCCAGATTGCCTTCCTGCCCGATCAAAGATATGAATCATATTTTGATATCTATGCATCAGAGGACAGCCTTACATGGGAACCGGTCTTGACAAATATTGCTTCATGCAGTTTTTCAGGTGCTTTGCAGAATTTCGATTTCCCGATTGAGAAAACTCTGAAGGATTATTCTTTTTTAAAACTGGTCGGTCACGGTAACTCGCTTAATTCAATGAATGAGTATTCAGAAATAAAGATATTTGGAAATGTATCAGGAAACTCATCTTTAAATAATGGCAACATATCCATATTTCCCAATCCTGTAAAAGACATAATCAATATCTTAATACTTGAACCCCCTTTAGAATCGCTGCTGCTTAAAATGTTTGATTTTAAAGGATTGCTATGCTTCGAAACTCTTCTGGATCCTATGATAAATAACATTCAGGTACCAATCAATTATCTGAAACCGGGAGCTTATATCGTTCAGATATTATCCAATGAGATGATCTTATTCACACAGACGCTTATATTGAGCCGTTGAAAAGATTATAAGCGATGAGCGGTCAGCAGTTGAGTTATTTCGGTTTAAAGACGATCCCAACATTCAGGTTTACAAATGCATCTCTCGATACATTATTTCCCATCTGAAGGAGTAAACCAGGACCAATATTTAATGAAAATTGCTCATTGACCCTGAGTTTTATCCCTCCGCCTCCATTGGCAAACAATCGGGTTAGTCCTTGGAAATCCTCAAAACTTATCAGAAGTCCGCCCCGGCCAAAAAAATACGGCGACACACTGCCCCTGTTCATAGTAAGTCTGACATCACCGTAAAGAGGGAAAAGAGTTCCACCGTTATATATCAATATTCCTATCCCTGCTCCGGCCGCCACACTGCCGTTAACATTTAATCCATATATATTCAACTGGTAACCATGTGTGGTAGTGAATCCAACATAGTTCTTTGAATAGTCAATATTGGTTCCCCCCAATCCATATCCGCTATTTATCTCATTTATCGCTACATAACCGGAGTGAGGATTGAGGGTTACCGGACGGTTAAAAGGCTGACTGAAAGCTGTTGTCGTTAAAAAACTAATTAATAGAGTTATTAGTAATTTATTCATTGCTATTTCATTTAATTGCTCTGATATCTGTGCTCCATATTTCCGTTTTGACCATGCTTCCGCCCCGTCAGTCCCATTGATATTTTTTCTGTAACTAATTAATTATATGATTATTAGAACCTTTTCAGGTTATAATAATCACTATTGTTTGTTACAAACTACCTGGATTGACAAGGTTTTCAAATAAAAATTTCAGATGTGAAATTACATATTCAATAAGGTATCAACAAACTCAAAAAGGCCGACTTTTGAACATACGGCCTTTCTCAAAGTTAATTAATCCAAAAAATTTAATAGTATATATGCATGGAAGACTTATTCACGAACAATAAACTGATATTGATCAAAAATTGATATTTATTGATGAATAACACGCAAGATTTGACCAGCAAACAGTACTTATTTCATTAAAGAATGAATAATGGAATTTCCTTATAATTACTATGTAAAGCTATTAATTAACGTTTCAATATTCTGGCCCTGCTAATTATCTTAAATTCAGCGTCTTTTAATTCAAAAATGTATAAACCACCAATAACTTCACTAATATCTACCTGGACCTCATTCTTGCCAGAACCAATCTTAACAACCTTTACAACTCTGCCATAAAGATCATAAATTGTTAACAGTAAGCTTTCATAATCATTTTCCCATGATACTGTTATATCTCCACCTGTTGGATTCGGATATATTCTAACCTCCTCTTCTCCTT
>JAFGQQ010000526.1 GCA_016935595.1 Bacteroidales bacterium | reverse complement strand
GACAAAGCATGGCAATGTTTTTTGTTTAAAGCAAATCAGTAAATACCAATAATTGCATAGAAAACAGAAAAACAAAGTATTGAAACTAAATGTCTAATTTTAAATGATTTCTTTTATAAATTAAGCCACCTATTATAAAATATACTATTGTTAGTATAATTATAACCACAATTTCAGGAATTATACTTGAAAAATCCATATCCATGATTAAAGTTTTATTTAGGGCTGAAATAGCGTGTGTCGGAGACATTAGTCCTTGAATGTTTAAAGGATAACCGGCAATAGTAAATAAAGCTTTGCTTTTTAAAGGAAAAGCTGCCCCGGTAAAAAACATAAACAAAAACATTGGAAAATTACCAACTACAAGTACCTGGTTAGCAGATTTTGTAATAGCAGCAATTATTAAACTAAATGAGATAATAGACAGACTGGTTAAACTGGCAACTAAAATCATAATTAATACAGAGCCATTGTATTTAAAACCAAGTCCAATGGCTGTAATCAGCGTTAACAAAACTGAAAAAACCCCAACTAATAATTGGACAATAGTTACCCCGCCAAGAAATTCGAAAGTCGTTAATTTTGAAAGTTTTAACCGTATTATAGTCTTGTTTTCAACTTCAGAAACGAAAGCAATACTTGCAGTAAACATCAGCATAATAATTGACACAATTAAAATACCAGGCACAACCATATCAAAATCGTTTACCGAGCCCGATGAACCTAATGCCGTTTCTTTAATAGTGACTATTTGCTTTGAACCTGTAACCTGTTGAAAATATTGATTTAAAATTTCATTAGCCCAAACTGCACCTATTAGATAATTTGTATTTGTTAAATCGCCAATAAATTCAATAATAGGAATAGTAAGACTATCATTTTGCATTCTTTTTTCAATAGCTATCGACAAAGAATCATCAATAATAATTAAAACATCAGCTTTCTTATTTTTAACACTATTTATTCCCGAAGTTATATCAATTTCTTTTTTAACAGTAAAAGGCGTTGAAACAGTGTTTGTATTGAAATCTTTATAAAATGTAAATAAATTATCTCCAAAATTTATCTTTACTCCTTCCGCGAGAACTCCTTTATCATTATTTATAATAAGAATGTTATATTGAGGTTTTGAGGTTTCCATTATCAGGTAATAAACAAAAATAAAGAAAGGCCCCATAGATACGGACAATAACAGAACCCAGTAGCTGCGTATTTGTTCTTTAATGCTTTTTCCTATTATGTTTTTTATTTTCATCCTCTCAGTTTTCTCCCGGTTAAATGAATAAAAACATCTTCAAGTGTGTTTTCCCTGAGTTTTATTTCGGACAAGTTTAATCCCAACTGATCAGCAACATTTTTTATAACAGGTAACATTTCTATTATATTAGAGTGTTTCAATAATAGAGTATCATTACATATTTTAATAGATAAAGAATTTAACGATTCATGTTCAGAAAACTGTTTTATTGAATTTTCATTTATATTCTCTAAAACAAGCTCCAAAATATCACCTTCGCCAATTGTTTTTTTCAGGTTTTGGGGCGTATCCAGTTGAAGTAGTTTTCCGTGGTCAATAATAGCAATCCTTTCTGCCAAACGGTCAGCCTCATCCATATTATGTGTGGTAAGAATAATTGTTTTTTCTTTTCCATATGCTTTAATAAAGTCACGGACAAGAATTCTGCTTTGAGGATCTAATCCGGCTTCAGGTTCATCCAGAATAAGAATTTCGGGATTATGTGTTAATGCAAGGCAAATATTTAATCTTCTTTTCATGCCACCAGACAATTTACCAGCCAAAACATTTGCTTTATCTGATAATCCTAATAAATTTAATAATTCAAAAGCCTTAGCTTTAATTTGTTTTACCGGTAAATTATATAATTGTCCTATGAAAAGTAGTTGTTCAATACAAGTTAGATTTGGATAAAAAATATTTTCCTGAGGACAATAGCCAATAATTGACTTTTTGTCCTTTCCGTTGTTTTCATCAAATATTATTCTCCCTTCAGTTATAGGCAGCAAACCACAAATCATACTTATTGTAGTTGTTTTTCCAGCACCATTGGGACCTAATAATCCAAAAATTTCATTTTTAGATATCTCAAAATTTAAATCATCAACAGCCGTAAAATCCCCGTATTTTTTTCTAAGCCCTTCAATTTTTATCATTACCCTGGAATAATTAATATTTTATGGTCAATATGCCTTTTCTTTATTTTTCAAGTCAATACTAAAATACTATAATAATTTAAATTCCCCATATATCCTTATTTCATTAAGTGTTTTAATACATAGTTTAATGCTTCTTCCGGATTTATTACAATATCAGGAGAAATGCCTTTCTGCTCAATCTGGTAACCATCTGATGTATAATAAACGGCTGTTGGAATAATAGCAGTAAAATCTGTGGATATTGAAAAATGCTCAGTACTTAGCATATTTCCGGCTGTTTTTGAACCAACAATAATTGCACGATTGTTTTGTTTTAATCCATATACAATAGGCTCACATGTACTTGCAGTTTTACTATTGACCAGTAGAAATAATTTGCCGGAAAATGTTTCAGGTTTTGGGATTACTTTAAGGCAAAGTCCATCATTATTATGAATTCCTTTTAAAAGAAGATCATAATTTGCTGCTGAAAAATGAGGAAATGAATCATATTTATCAATTGAGGGAGGATTTGAGTTTTTTGCAAACCATTTTTGAGTTAGGAAAACCCCACCATAAAAAGAAGTGTCAAATACTCTTGATGCAAAAGCCATTCCTGCTTCAATTGAGCCCCCGGGATTATCCCTAAGATCTACGATAAGGTTTTTGTAATCCTTATGTATAATAATATCCATTATGCTATCTACCTCTTCTGAACTTCCCTTAAATGATTTAATTTTTAAATATGCTGTGATTGTATCCAGTTCATCTAATTCTAACTCATTTGAAACAGTATTATAAGATATTGATGTTGAAATATCAATGTTTCCGATTAATGCAAAGTGCGAGAATGAAAGCATATCAGCATAGTAATAATGTGCAAAAATAATTTCCATATCATCCTGTGCTTTTTTTGAAACCTGCTTAATCTTGTTTTCAAACCTATTCCACTCTTTCTTGTCAATAATAGCAGGGTTATATATGTTTATCCTGACAGAATCAATTACTTCTTCAATAACAGAAATATATTCAGCAATAGGATGTTGCTGATTTAAACGGCATGCTACAATTGTACCTTTTATTGTATTGTTTGCATCTATTAATACTGCATGTGTAGTATCACGATATAATGAACCCTTTATATAATAATGTTCAATTGGCCATATAAACCGCCCTGAAATTTGGCAGGTATCGCCTGAATTATCAAAAATTCCGTTTTCAATTCGTAACAAACTTCCATTCTTAAATTCATTTGTTAAAACCTTAATCATAAAAGAAGTCCAAAAACCAAAAACATCAGAAGAAGCTTTTTTTCTGCTGCAGGCATAAAAAGTATTATCCTTAGTTTTCATATCAACAATACTACGTATGGAACCAACATCATTTGTATTGATTATAAATAACCACTTCCCATTAAGCGTTTCAATTGTTTTTTGAGCATTTAATGAGTTTATAATAAATGTTATTATAATGATTATACTGAATAATTTGTACATTATTCTCATAAAAAAAAATTGCCTATATCCATTCAAATCCGGTTATTATTTACTTCAATTATAAGTTAATCAAAGTAAAAATAAAATTTCTTTATCAAATACAATAATATTAGCTTTGTAATTATAATAAAGATAAATATAATCGAAATAATCCCTGATTAGTTAAAGCCCAAATTTTACTTCAGTATTTACTTCTTCAAAAAATTTTCCGTTTTCGTTAATATATAATATTGAGATTTTATCCCGGTCTGTTTTTTTGTCCAGGTTGTCAATATGTTCAATCAGATCCTGACGCGAGGGTTGATTAGTAAACAAAGATTTATGGGTGTTAATAAAATCCAAATCAACCACTTCCCCTTTATAAGTATGTTTTACCAATACTCTTTTTAACATTGCCTGTTGTTTTTACTAATATAAAGATAAAAAAATCCTGTTTATTTTAATTCATCCCTATAAATATTTTTGGGCACAATTTTTGAGAATATTTCAAATTATATTTTTTAGTAAATAAACTAATTAATATATAATTTCAGAGATATAAACTTACTTAACATAAAATGATTATGAGAATATTTATATTATTTGCCGCATTGATACTTGGAATAAAACTTCATGGACAATCTGATTCTATAGAGAAAGCCATGTTACACGAAAAATTTTTATCTCATGATATTTCATTGGATCAATACAAACTAATTGGTAAAAAATGGAATGAAGCAATCAATAAAAACAAATACCCTGACTTGCCATTAAACTACAACGGAAAGCTGCAATATTCTTATATATTAGACTATCCGGACATAAACAAGCAAATGCTGTTTAGCAGGATACTTGAATGGTTATCGATTACATATGGCATAATCCCTGCATATTTATATTCAAACCTTGAGGACGGGAAAATAATATGTTCAAATAATACATACATTTCTACCGGTACTACCGGATTATTTACGTATGTGTTTACCATTAAGGATAATAAAGTCCTTATGGATTTTATTAATATTTTATATCAGGTAGGTTCTTATGAAGGTGAAACATGGATTCCCGATAAACATAAATATAATATTGATCAAGTATTTCCGATTATATTGAAAGACTCATCGAAATGGGATTATTATTTTAAAATTTTGAATAAAATCGACTCAACATTTAAAAATGATATAAACAACCTTAATGATTATATTTTAAATTATGACTTAAGATATAATTTTTAAAATTTGATTTAATAGCAGCGCATGTAAATTATGGTTATCATAACGATATATTAAATAGGTAATAGCGAAAAAACACCCTGCCCGGCGGATAATAATTTCCTCCTCATCTTCTCCAATTCAAATATGTAACTATTGCTTAATATTACCAATCCATATATCATCAGCATTAAAATAGTTTTCATACCACCATTGGTTGGAATCGTTCACCCTTATTACTACTGTACCTGCTTCAAGCGAAAATAAAGTTTCGATTAACCGTGCATGCCTTTGTAATAAGACTTTTTCAGTACGCTCTTTATACATGTCCATATATGCACCGCGAGCGTATATTGCCTGCTCGGCTGAAACAAAAACCAAATAAGGATTAGTTATAGCAATGTAATTTGGATTAACCGATCCATGAAAATGATGGTTTGCATTAAAAACATGGGCTTGTAGCCGAGACTTAAATATTTTCATTAATTCATTTTGTGTATGTGCATAATTATCAGCCCCATGTGAATAAACAAATCCATTATAATTCATTATAAATGAAAGTGAACGGTCGTTTTCGTTGTCGCCATTGTCGTATGCATTCAGAAACAGGAATTTAACATCATTTAGTTGAATAGAATCCCCTCTTTTAAATGATCTATAATCCCAAACTGTTTCTATATTAAATTCTTTTATTATATCATCTTTAGCTCCTATGTGGTCATCATGGTAATGTGTTAGGATAAAATAATCAATTTTATCAATTCCATGTTTTTCCAGGAACGGAATAACCACCGAACGGGCATATTGGTCTTTACCGCTGTCGATAAGCATTATTTTCCCGTCAGGAAATATAAACAGAGTTGAATTTCCATGCTCGATATTAAACATAATAATTGTAAGGTTAGGTGCAACAAACCTGTTGAATACTTGCAAATTATATTCAGCAACAGCACCAGTTGAAAAATTAAAGAATAGTTTATGCTTTCCTTCAAGGAGTTCGTTTATTGATAATTGCGATAAAGATACTGAATATGCTTTTTCGATATGAGGAAAAGGCAATATATTAAAGTTAATATTCAGGTTATTTGATCTAACAGATTGCAATTCTGCACCTTTAGCATCAATAAAAACATTTAGTCCAACGGGATTGTCTTTATAAAACACTCCATTTATGGGACTTAGGGCCGGCAATAATGTAATTGTATCGGAAGGAATTTTAATGTAGTCAACATCCATATATCCATACTCAGGAGAAATTACAATATTGCTTTTTCCGTTTGGTAAATATGATAACAATTTGGCATCTTCCCAGTTATTAG
>JAFGQQ010000110.1 GCA_016935595.1 Bacteroidales bacterium | reverse complement strand
GCCGTTTTTCAGCCCTTCAACTATTTCTTCGTCAGTTAATGTTTTTTTATGAAATTCAGGCATCTTTAATCTATATATATATCAATTATATCGCATAAATGTAACATTTTTTTTAAATAATTTTATAAAATTAAGTACTTATAATTTAACAAGTTATCAATATTAAAATGTGTATATAAAAAAGCATAGTAAATTTTATAAGAAATATTGTTTTAACTAATTAAAATGGATACTTTTAAAAAAGCATAATTATTTCGAACTAATGTCGCTCCTCTGGAGCTTATTTTAATTTAGTTTTATAAATTACCATACTTTCGCTCCTGTCGGAACTTAATGCTAACTTAATAAATAACGAAAGAACCGGAGGTTCGAAAGTATGGTAATAATATAATACATGCTGAATAAAAGTTCCGTAGGAACGACACATTGATTTATTAAGAATTATTTATTTTAACAAATCTACTTCCCTGCATCCATCACTGTAATTGCAATTTTTCTGTCCGGTCTCGGTCCATCGAATTCACAAAAAAATATATTTTGCCAGGTCGATAAACCCAGGTTTCCGTTTATTATCGGGATGGTTTCGCTTGGACCAACAATTCCTGCTTTTAAATGAGCATCGCCGTTTCCATCCTGTATGTCATGTTGCCAAACCCCTTGAGGAATTAGTTTTTTAAGTAAATTAATCACATCGCTTTGTACCGATTCATCCCAGTTTTCCTGTATCATTATGGCAGATGTTGCCCCCTGTGCATAAACATTTACAAATCCTTTGTTCACATTACTTTTTCCTACAATTCTTTTCACTTCATTTGTTATGTCGTATAAACCTTCTCGTTTATTTGTTGTTATTTTTATTATTTCCTGCATTTTTTATTAATTTTAGAAATAAAACAGAACAAATTTATTAAATATAGGTTAAAAGGGTAAATTATTATTGTTGTTTTAAATGCATAAAGAAGAAATTTATTTACCGGCTAAAGATCAGGTTAAACTATACACACAATTATGGTTGCCACAAGGGCATCAAAAAGCAAGCATTATATTAATTCATGGCATTGGCGATTATTGCGAAAGGTATGAAAATATAACAAAATACTTTGTCGAAAATAATTTTGTTGTTTTTATGTTTGACCTTAGGGGGCATGGAAAATCCGAAGGCAAAAGAGGATATATTAAAGAGTACAGTACACTTTTAAACGATATTGACATTATCGTAAAAGAATTTGTAAAAAGAAATCCTGATATACCTTTATTTCTTTACGGACAAGGTGTCGGCGGGAGCCTTGCATTAAATTATTGCATAAATTATAATAAATATATTAGAGGAGCTATTATTTCTTCGCCATGGATGAAGCTAATTAAAAATTCCAATCATCTGAAATTGAAATTGGTTTATTTCATGGCCAGGATATTTCCGTCATGCCATGTAAATCTCAATATAAATTCAGATTATTTAAGTCATAATAAAGAGATTGTAAAACAATACCAAACCGATCCTTTAATATTAAAAAAGGTTACACTTTCTTTTTTGGCTGAAACACATAAAGGTTGTTTAAGTGTATTATCTAACCGTTATAAAATTAATGTGCCTGTTTTGCTGATGCATGGCAGGAAAGATAAAATTTCTTTATATAAATCGAGTAAAGCGTTTGCTTCAAATACAAAAAATTTTACTGCAAAAATTTGGAATGGCATGTATCATGAGTTGCATAATGAGCCCGAGAATAAAGAAATATTTGATTTTGTAAAAGAATGGATCTTAACTATTATTTGGTAAATGAATGAATTTAGAACTATAATAAAATTGCCAAAATCGGAAAATTTTATTACCTATAATAATAAATTATTCCTGATTGGATCGTGCTTTACACAAAATATTGGAGATAAGCTAAAAGTTTTAAAATTTCCGGTAATTGTAAATCCTTTTGGAGTATTATATAATCCTGTATCTATAGCAAACAGCCTTGAGTTTTTAATAGTAAACAAGAAATTTAATCAGGAAGAATTGAATTTTTTTAACCATAAATGGTTTAGTTTTTATCATCATACAAGTTTTTCACATATTGATAAAGATATTTGTTTAAAAAATATAAACGAAGAAATAAACAACTCGGCAGAATTTTTAAGAAATACCGATTTTCTTTTTATTACTTTTGGCACGGCAAGGGTTTATGAGTATAAAAAAACAAAACAAATTGTATCGAATTGTCATAAAATTCCGGCTAATGAGTTTAATCATAAATTACTTACAACAAACCAGATTGTTGAAATATATGAAAGATTAATTATACGTTTAACTGAAATAAATAAAGATATTAAGATTGTATTTACTGTAAGCCCCATCAGGCATTGGAAAGATGGCGCTGCCGGTAATTTATTAAGCAAATCGATTCTTATAGTTAGTATTCATCAATTGTTAGAAAAATTTAAAAATGTGAGTTATTTTCCTGCATATGAAATAATGATGGATGACTTAAGGGATTACAGGTTTTATGAACCCGATATGATCCATTTAAATAATGTTGCTATTAATTATATATGGAAGGTTTTTTCAGAAACATATATACCGGATTCCACTCTTCAGACTATAAAGGAATTAGAGAAAATACTCGAAGCTGTCCAACATAAACCGGTTGATAAAGAATCTCCCCAATTTAAGATTTTCGTCAATAAGAATGTTGAGAAAATAAAGAATCTGCAGAAAAAATATCCTTTTCTGGATTTTGAGAATGAATTGGAATATTTTAATAATTTAATTTCCAGATGATTTAATTATTTTGTTTAATTTTTTTATAAAAATATTAAACAAAATATAAACTAACCGGAATTATTTTTGTTATACAACAAATTATATACAAAAATGAAGAAATTTAAATATATACTTTTATTATTTGTTGTTAACAACCTGTTTGTTTTATCACAGGAAAATAGCAGGGGAATTATTCAGGGCAGGGTATTTAATTCGAAGAATAACGAACCTGTGCCATTTGCCAATATAGTTATTTGGGGCACAACCATAGGTTCAGTATCGGATTTTGACGGAAATTTTATTTTTACAGGAATTAAGCCCGGCTATGTTGAATTAAGAGTTTCTTCGATTGGTTTTGAAACTTATATTTCCGAGGAAATTTTGGTTACCAATGCAAATAAGGTTTATATTGATGTACCTTTAAAAGAAACTTCAATTGATCTGGATGAAGTTGTTATAAAAGCTTCTCCATACCGGAAAAAGGAAGAAAGTCCAAATTCACTCAGGCGTTTGGGAATACAGGAAATCGAAAAAAATCCCGGGAGTAACCGTGATATTTCAAAGGTAATTCAGTCATTGCCCGGAATTGCACCAACTGTTTCGTACAGGAACGATTTAATTGTAAGGGGAGGAGGTCCAAGCGAAAACCGGTTTTTTCTCGATGGTGTTGAAATTCCTAACCTTAATCATTTTGCTACCCAGGGAGCATCAGGTGGCCCGGTAGGTATTATCAATGTGGATTTTATTCGCGAGGTTGAATATTATTCAAGTGCATTTCCGGCTTCGCGATATAATTCACTCAGTTCGGTTTTTGAATTTAAACAAATAGATGGCAACCAGGATAAGCTTAAAACAAGGGCAACAATTGGCGCATCCGATCTGGCATTAACTCTTGATGGGCCAATCGGCAAGAATTCCAATTTTATTTTTTCTGTCAGGCGGTCATATTTACAGCTTTTATTTTCAGCAATTGGACTTCCGTTTTTACCTACTTATAACGATTATCAATTGAAATTTAAAACTAAACTCGACCAGAAAAATGAAATTACAATTATTAGTCTGGGAGCTTTGGATTTTAACCAGCTTAACCTCGATGCAAACGAAACCGAATACCAGCGATATATTTTAAGCTATTTGCCCGATAATGACCAGTGGAATTATGCAATAGGCCTGGTTTATAAACATTATCGGGAGACCGGTTATGATACCTGGGTAATTAGCAGAAATTTTTTGAATAATAAGCAAATAAAATATAAGGATAATATTGAAATTGATTCTTTGAAAACATTAGACTACGATTCTGACGAAATTGAAAATAAATTCAGATATGAAAGAGTGAATTTATATGAGAATAGCCTGAAGGTGAACTATGGAGTAAGCTTTGAGTATGATAAGTATTATAATAATACTTACAGCAAAGTATTTAAATTGGGCGAAGCTTTTGAATTAAATTATGAATCGGCTTTAAAAATGTTTAAATACGGATTGTTTGCGCAGGTAACCAAAAAGCTTGTGGATGAAAAGCTGGATTTATCTTTTGGAATAAGAACAGATGCCAATAATTATTCCAAGAGCATGAATAATTTATTAAGGCAACTTTCTCCCAGGTTTTCAACTTCATATGAGTTAAACGAAAAATACTCTTTAAATTTTAGCACAGGAAGGTATTATCAAATTCCGCCATATACAACTTTGGGTTATAAAAATTCAAATGGTGAATTTGTAAATAAGAAAAATGAAATCAAATATATTTCAGCCGATCATATTGTAAGTGGTATTGAGATACTTCCAAACGAAGCATCAAAATTAACGCTTGAAGGTTTCTTTAAATTTTATAACAATTATCCTTTTTCAATTGCCGATTCTATTTCACTGGCAAGTAAAGGAAGTGATTTTGGCACATATGGAGACGAAGAAGTTGTTTCAATATCACAAGGCAGATCTTATGGCGTTGAGTTATATTACAGGAATAAAAATTTTTATGGATTTAATATTGTTTTATCTTATACTTTATTTAAGAGTGAATTTAAAGATAAAAACGATGAATATATCCCTTCTTCGTGGGATAACCGTCATATTTTTAATATTAGCGCTACACGGGGATTTGGCAAGGATTGGGATGTAGGTTTTAAATGGAGGTTTGTTGGCGGGACACCTTATACGCCTTATGATGAGTATGTTTCTAGTCTGCCGCAAGCCTGGAATGCAACAAGCAGGGCATTTTTAGATTATGATAATTTCAATTCATTAAGATTTAAACCTTTTCATCAGTTAGATATCAGGGTTGATAAATCGTTTTACTTTAACAAGTGGTCATTAATGGCATATCTGGATATTCAAAATTTATATAATTTTAAAAATGACAATCAGGATATTTTAATCAGGAATGTTGATGAAAACGGTATTCCGGTAATTTATATCGATGAATATGGAATACAGAGGTATGAAATGAAATACTTATCGGCCGAAGGTGGCGGAACAGTTTTGCCAACAATCGGTATAATTGTTGAATTTTAACATTAAAAATAATGAATATTTTCAGTTTTAATAAAAGTCTTTTCATTGTTTTAATCGGAATTATTTTTATGGGTTACTCCTGCCGTTCTAAAAAGATAGGAACCGAGGAAGTAAAAACATATATTCAGACAAATGAAAATATTGAAGGGAATGAGTTAACTATAAGTTTTCAAAAAGGTGAATCGCATAATCATCCATCATTTGTAATATGGATTGAAGATACATCAGGTTTATATATTGAAACTTTGTTTTTAACCCAGGCTGTTGCAACCGGATATTTTAATTACGGAAAAGTGGAAAACAGGAAATGGGTTCCTGCTGAAAAAAGATACCCTGAATCTCTTCCATATTGGGCACATAAAAGAAGTGTTATTGCAGAAGACGGGTTTTATATGCCCAGTTCAGATACCTCATTGCCAGATGCCATAACCGGCGCAACGCCAAAAGGAAGTTTTGAACTAATAACTAAAATTAAAGAACAGGGATTAAACCAGTTTAATTTGTTATTTGAAATAAACCAGACATGGGATTTTAATGAATACTGGACAAATAATAAGTTCCCGGATAATGAAGCGTATAAAAGATCGTGCCAGCCAGCTTTGGTTTATTCAGCAAAGATTGATTTATCAAGTCCCCAAGTCGAATATGAGTTAAGACCTATCGGGCATAGTCATTATGCCGGCGAAACCGGAGAGTTGTTTGAAGATTTAAGTACAATAACAACTGCATTGCTTATTGCTGAAAAGATAACAGTTAAAGTGAATTGATGAAAGAAGAATTAATTTAGTATTTAAATTAAAAGCACAATCATTATTTTCCTGTTTTGTGCATTGCAGCACCCAATTTTTAAGCACCAAAGGTGCGATACCATCAGCCTGGACTGAATGTCCAGATTACATAATAGTTAATCGCCTATAAGCGCCAAAGGTGCGAAATCGTTAGTCCCAAACATACCTTTCATCATATTCTATATCGTATTC
>JAFGQQ010000109.1 GCA_016935595.1 Bacteroidales bacterium | reverse complement strand
TATTTCGATCAGGAACAGAAATATCATTATATTAAACGATTTACTATTAATGAATCAATTAAAGAAGAATCGTTAATTGGTGAAAACGAAAAATCGAAATTATTTGAATTATCTGATGAATTATACCCGAGGTATGAAATAAAATATGATAAAAAACAAACGAGAAAGGAAGATGAGATCATTGATGTTGAAGAGTTTATTGCAGTTAAGAGGTATAAAGCAAAAGGAAAAAGACTCTCTAATTATAGAATTAAAGAAATAATTCCCTTAGAACCTGTTCAAAAAGAAAAAGAAATTGAACCTATATTCGAAATAGAAGGTGATCCTATTAAAGTGCCAAACGAAGATCATTTATTAGAAAAACCGGTTATACAAACTCAAATGAAATTAGATTTATAAAATTCAGGCTACTGGTAATGATTCTTTTGCGGTTTCTTCAATAATCTGGTGTGCTTCATCTTTACCAAGGTAACGGTCTATTAAATTATGACCTACGTAAATAAACGGAGTGAGTAACACGGCAATTATTAGTTTACTGGAATACCCGGTAAATGCAGTGTTAATATATTCTGTCAGAGTAAGTTTTCCCGGAAGATAAAAAGCTATTCCTGTTACAATGAAAGTGTCTATAAGTTGGGAGATAACTGTAGAACCTGTAGCCCTTAACCATATATGCCTTTCACCAGTCTTTCGACGCAAAACCCAAAATACAAAAACATCTAAAAGCTGTGAAGTAATAAAAGCAGTAATACTACCGACAATAATCCATAAAGATTGTCCAAATACTATATTAAAGGCATCATCTTTAACTGGGGAATTATGAGATGCACGCACATGCATTGCTGCAAAAAGAAGTATGAATGTATAAGTAATAAGGAGCGCCGTAAGGAGGGTTAATCTTCTAACACCTTGTTTTCCAAAATATTCATTTATAAGGTCAGTAGTTAAAAAAACAACAGGCCAAGGTATAATCCCGATGCTCATTATAAATGGTCCTAATTGAATAATTTTTCCACCAATTACCTCACCAACAACAGCATTAGTAACAAAAAAACCTGCCAAAATTATAAAGATTATATCCCTTCGCGTTTTAAAATACATAATTATTATTTATAAATAAATATTAAGGAAAGAGGTTTTAACAATATCTTTAAAACCAGTAAAGAGGTTTGTTTATTCATCATAATTCTCCAAAAGAAGGTTATAACAATCTATTTATACGATAATTTTTTCTCAAGTATAAGAAATATTATTAAATTTTATATACTCTAAAAATAGCAATATTATTAAATAATAAAGACTAGACAAAATTAATTAATATAAAATATTTTTCAACATCCGTATAAATATTTGATTTAGATATGATTGCATGTGGATTAAATTTTAATTGCTTTATAATTAATTTAATCAGTTTTACAAATTAAAAAAAAGTTAGTTGTATGCACTCATTTTTTTATTATCTTGGTGAATTCTTTTAATAAACATTGCATGAAAAGCGGGTTACTTAAAGCGTTTAGTATTGAAGCAGATGAAGCAAAAGGAGTATCTATCTTTATTACTCAATCAATTTTTATCGGAATTTTTTACGGCACTTTCGAAATTACTGCAAGTGCGTTATTTCTTGATTATTTCGAACCTACTATGTTAACCAAAGCTTATGCTGTTTCAGGTTTATTCGGGATAATTTTAACCTTAATTTATTCAGCTTTACAGGAGCGTATTAATTTTTCAAAAGTTGCGGTAATTAATTTATTATCTATAAGTGTTATAACATTTCTTCTCAGGTTTTTATTTCCTTCAATTAATATAAAAATAATTGTATTTTTATTAATAGTTGTTTACGGGCCGCTTAGAATAATTGCATTAGTTGGATTTTGGGGTGCAGTTGGACGAATTTTTTCACTGCGACAAGGTAAAAGGCTATTCGGATTAATTGATTCAGGCTGGATTTTTGGTATTATTTTAAGTAGCTATTTAGTACCCATTTTACTAAGATTTAATGTTGAAACAAAAAATCTGCTATACATTTCGGCTATAAGTATAGTACTTGCATTAATCACCCAATTTTTCCTTTCTAAGAATTTTAATTTAAATATTAAAGAATCAGGTAAAAAAGAAAAGGAATTAGGATTATTTGAAATGCTTAAAAATCCTTATATTCTGGTAATATCAATTTTTGTCTCTCTTTCGATGATGACTGCCTTTTTTATTCTTTATGAATTTATGGCAGTTACAAAAGATAATTATCCCGGTTCAAAAGAATTTGCCTCCTTCCTGGGTTTCTTCTTTGGTACGATGATGATTTTTATTTTATTAATCAAAACATTTATTTACAGCCGATTAATTAAAACTTACGGTCTAAAAATTGCACTTATTATCTCACCTATTTTGTTAATTTTCTTTACTTTGCTGGCAGCAATCATTGGATCGATATTTGGATACACTGCAGCAGCAGCCAACTTTACATTTTTCTTTCTATTAATTGCCTTAAGCAGATTATTTGCAGGAACTTTAAAAGATGCAATTGAAGTTCCTTCTTTTAAAATACTTTATCAATCAATAGATAAAGCAATCAGGTTTAATGTTCAGGCTAAAGTTGACGGTACAATTAATGAAATTTCAGCTTTATTTTCAGGTATATTACTTGCATTACTGGGAATGCTTCCTTTCTTTAAAACAATTCATTTTTCATACTGTTTAATCATTATATTGGTTTTATGGACAATTTATGCATTCCGGCTTTACAAATATTATCAATTATCATTACAAGAATCTTTATCAAAAGCCATTAAAACAACAAAATCTGAAATTAGTGAAATAACCGACCAATTAGATATTATTAAAGATCAAATCGATAAAGTTTCGCCGGAGAAAAAAAGATCACTCTACAAATTCTATGAATTGTTTGATCCGTTAGATTACGAAAAATTAATTATCAAAAATTATAATAAAGAAAATACCGAAATAAAAGAATTCCTGCTGAACGAAATTGCCCGTTTAAAACTAACTGAAGCAATTACTTTGCTTAAAGATATTGAAGCAAATGATAAAAATCAAAAATTAAAATCACTCTCAAACAGCATTATTCAAATTTTTAACCAGGAATATTTAAATAAAAAATCAGAAGAACAAATTGAAAAACTGGCAAATTCTTCCTCACAACAAGATAAAATTAAAGCATGTAAATTATTAAAAATCAAAAAAAACAACGAGTATGTTCTGTTAATAAATAAACTTTTAAGAGATTTTAATGTTCAGGTAAGACAGGAAGCTATAAAAGGTGCTTCGCAAATTTATAATGACGACACTATTGTACTATTAACCGAATTACTCGAAAACGATAACACAATTGCTTATTCTTCCTCAGCTTTGATACAAATTGGTAACCAGGTAATCGATAATTTAGACCATTCGTTTTATAAAACCGAAATAAGTAATAATGTTCTTGCAAGAATTGTTAAGATAATTGGAAAAATTAAAGATAAAAAATCGATTAACAGTCTGATTAACAAACTGGAACATATAAATACCGACATTCAATATAATACAATTATTTCGCTCAGACAAAATGATTATAAACCCGATGAAACTACTAACCTGCATATTCATGAATCGATTGAGAACCAGATAGCAATAATTGGCTGGAACCTGGCCGCTCAATTAACATGTGAAGAATATAACGTATCGGAATTACTTAAACAAGCTATTCAGGATGAGTTAGATGTTAGTTATAACAAGTTATTTCTCTTGCTCTCTATTGCCTACGATTCCAGGTCGATTGAACATGTTAGGGAAAACCTGGAAAGCGGTACTGCCGAAGGTATTGGATTCGCAATTGAACTTTTAGACCAGTTTGTTTTTGATGAATTAAAACCCAAACTCTTTCCTGTACTTGAAGATACTGCTACAGCCGATAAAATTAAACAATTACAAAACAACTACCCGGTTGATAAATCCTCAATTCCGGAACTTCTGTTTGATATAATAAATCGTGATTTAAATTGTATAAATCATTGGACTAAAGCATGTGCTTTAAACGAATTGCGAAATACCGAAAATTTAAATATTTCGAACGATTTAATAGCCCAACTATTTAATCCGGATCCCATGTTAAGCGAAATTTCAGCTGAAATTATTTATAAAATCAATCCTGATATTTTCATTAAATCTTGTTCGCGATTGAAACAAGATATTAAAAACCAATTAATTGAAAAGACAACAAAGGAATTTAAAAACGGATCGATGGATTTATTTAAAAAAGTTATTGCATTGAAACAATGCAATATTCTTTCTCCTTTACCAGGTAATTCAATTTATAAAATAATTTTAAATTCCGACTTCAAAAAAATTGAAGCAAAAAAAGATATTGAAATCAATAATTTATGCTTCGTATTCATTCATAAAGGCTTGATTAATTTAATAATAAATAATAAATCAATAAAACAATTTACTGAAAACGAAGAAATAAATTTATTTAATTATAAAACTGAAAATAATGGTAGTTTAACTCTAAAAACAGAAAATGATTCATCTTTTTTTGCATTGAATAACACAAGCTTTTCGAAGCTAATTAATGAGGATATAAAAATTTCACAAAGATTTATTTCTTTTTAAACTATTTTTGAAAATTAAAAAAAATATAGAAATTCAATTTATTTTAATACCTTTAAAATTTTATTAGAGCAGGATATAGATTGTATATATGAACGAAAGAAGAACAACGATATTCAGACAACTTATTTTAAACATTGTCTTTCCGGTAGTTGTCGCATTATTGCTCTTAGCTATAATTAATTACTGGCATAGCAATACTAATTTAAAAGAATACAACGAAAATAAAAATTTCTTTATTACCGATGAGATAACTCATATTCATGAATTTCAAGATCTTGCCTTAGAAATCTTAGAAAATAATCTTGAAAAACGAACACAGTCATTAAGCGAAAAATTAGTAAACAATTATTTTCGAAATACTAAAAATATTGAAAAACAAGACCTAAATGCCGTAAGACGTGAACTACGAATGGATCCTGAACTGGAAGATATTTATATTATAAATCGTGAAGGCAGGGTAGTTAATACAACATTTTTAAAAGATACTAATTTAAATTTATTCGATTTTGGTGAAGAACATAAAAATTACTTATTAAATGTATTTAATGGCGGAAAATATGTGGGAGAAAGAATAGCTATTGAAGCATCAACAAAAAGATTGAAAAAATATACATATCAACCTACCCTCGACGGCAAATATATTATTGAATTGGGAGTTTATTCCGAAAAAGCAGATGAAATAGTTGAATTTATTAGAGAACGCTTAGTGCAGCTTTCAGACAAGTCAAATGTTGATGATGAATCATCTAAAAAACAATCGAGTATTGTAGATGTTGACGTTTTTATTGGTTCTGATGCACCGTTCTCTTTGTATAAAAAAACAACCTCAAATTTACGGCATAAAGACATTGTAACAGAGGTGTTTGATGATTTTAAGAAACGGAGTGTCAAAGAAAAAATGTTTGGTCAGAGAATGCATTATGAATACATTTACATGCCCCGGAAAAATACAGATCTATATAAGGGTTCCGTTATTCAAATTGTATCGAATAGAACTAATGAAGTAGAACTGCTTAGAAACGAATTATTTAAATTCTTAATTATTTTTGGATTCACTATTCTTATTGTTATTTATTTAATATATAAGCGAACAAGGATAATTACTGATCCGATTAAAAAATTGGTCGACAATGTAAACCGAATTACTAGCGGGCACTTAGATGAAAGGGCCGATGTTATTGGAAATAATGAAATCACGAGTTTATCTGAGCAATTTAATATCATGATTGAACAATTAGAAAGTTACTATAACGAACTGGAAGAAAAAGTTAGAGAAAGAACATATGAAATTTACCAGCAAAAAGAAGAAATTGAAGCACAACGTGATGCACTCGAAGACCAAAGAAATATGCTGGCTGATAAAAACAAAAAATTAGAAGTAGCATATAAAGAAATTGAACAACAAAAGAAAAACATTACTGACAGTATTATATATGCTAAACGGATTCAAAATGCCATACTCCCATCTAATCAAGAATTTAACGAATTATTACCCGATTCATTTATATTCTTTAAACCCAGAGATATTGTGAGTGGTGATTTCTACTGGCTTGAAAAAGTGAATAACCATGTTATTGTTGCTGCAGTCGACTGTACCGGACATGGGGTTCCGGGTGCATTTATGTCAATTGTAGGACATAATCAATTGCACCATGCCGTTGAAGATGCTGATAATAAACACAGCCCTGCAGATATACTTAACAAACTCAATTATGGAGTTACACATACCCTGAAACAAACTTCAGGTGTGAGAAGTGTGAAAGATGGTATGGACGTTGCCCTTTGTTCATTCAATGATAAATTTAATAAAGTTGAATTCGCCGGTGCATTTAATCCTTTAATTCTTGTTAGAGATAATGAAATAATCCAGGTAAAAGGAGACAAATTCCCTATTGGAGCTTTTCTTGACGAAGAATTAAAAAAATTCACAAATCATGAAATGCCCTTAAAAAAAGGTGACATGCTTTATATTTTTTCAGATGGTTATGTTGACCAATTTGGAGGTGATACTGGAAGGAAATTTTTAATTAAAAACTTTAAAGACCTTTTACTTAAAATAAGTAAGAAGCCTTTAAATGAACAAAAACAAATTTTAAAGGAAACATTAGATCAATGGAAAAAAGGATATCCTCAAATTGATGATATATTAATCATTGGGATAAAAATATGATTCACTAAATTAAATCGCCCATGAGCTATATAGCCGATCTTTTTATTAGTTATGCAAAAAATGAAAAAAATTCGGATAACGATCAAAATGAATGGATCAATAACTTCATAAAATACCTTGAATTTTTATTAGAAAGGCTCATTGGCAAAAAACCTCAAATATTAACTTCTTCAAACGATAATAAAAAAATCGATTTTAACAAAATAGCTCATTTTATACTAATAATAAATAAAGAATATATATCATCTCAAAAAACCATAACTGAATATAACCAAATAGTAAAAACGCAAAAAGCTATAAGTAAAATAGTAATAGAACCTATTGCTGAAAGCACAAATTTAAATGCATTCGAAAATTATTTAAGTTACGATTTTTATACATTGCTAAAGAAAAATGAAGGGGAAGAAATTAGTTTTAAATTACTGAATCCTCAATCCGATTCACAGTATTGGTTTAAATTAATTGATCTTGCTTATGATATTTACCAAACATTTCCAACTGAAATAATTCAAAAAAAATCAGTTATTAACCTGTCTAAAGGAATCGTTTATCTTGCAGAAACAACACCCGACCAAAATGAATACCGCGATTTAGTTAAAAAAGAACTTCAATTACATGGTTACAGAATATTCCCAAACAAACCTTTACCCGGGGAGTACGATAAATTTGTTGCAGATGTAAAAAACTATTTGGAAGAATCAACTCTTTCTGTTCATATTATTGGAAGAGAATATGGTGAAACCGTTAAAAATAGTGAATTTTCAAAAAATGAACTCCAAAATAAAATTGCTTCCGAATATTACCAGGAAAATGCAAAAAAGGCTAAAAAAGGCAAATTTTTCTTCCGATTAATTTGGATACCCCCCAATATTGAAATAAAAGATCAGAAACAATTCCAGTTTGTTGAACAATTAAAACGGGATATTAAAATGACTGAAGGAACAGAAATTATTCAAACACCTTTAGAAGAATTAAAAAATATTATATACGACAAGATTACAAATCAAGACACATCTGTTTTTCAAAAAACCGGTACTGTTGATAAAAGAATTAAAATTTATTGTATCCATGAAAAAGAAGAAACCGAACAAATTGATATTATTAAAAATATCTTAAAAAAATCGGGATTTGAATTTATATCAACAGTATTTTCCGAAGATGAAGTTGATAACCTCGAAATTCATAAAAAAAATTTGCTGCAAAGCGATGCAGTATTAATCTTTTATGAAAAAGTTAATTTTCAATGGATCAGTACAAAATTAAAAGACCTGCTTAAAATACCGGGTTATGGAAAAACACAACCATTCCTGGCAAAAGGTATTATTACTAATAATAAATTATCTTTGGATGATGAAATTCTATACAAAGATTTCATTATTTTGAATTATAATGGCAATATAAATGAAAAAGTATTGAAGCCATTTTTTGATAAAATAAATAAATGACTGAACCAACTATCATAGGAGATATAGATATTCAGAAGGAAACAAAGCCTCAATTTAACCCGTTCCCTGGCTTAAGGCCTTTTGGAATTAATGAAAGTCATTTGTTTTTCGGGAGGGAAGGGCAAAGCGAGGAAGTACTAAAGCATTTGTCAAAACACCGGTTTATTGCGGTTATCGGTGCTTCGGGAAGTGGTAAATCTTCATTGATGTATTGTGGTGTTGTTCCTATTCTTTACGGAGGATTTATTACTTCAGCAGGATCGAAATGGAGAGTAATTACCACAAGGCCAGGAAATGATCCAATTAATAACCTGGGAAATGCTTTGGTAGAAAATGAGAAAAAATATAATATTTCAGAAGAAGATTTCTTTATAAATACAAATATAACTCAAACCATTCTCAGGACTAGTTCATTGGGTTTAGTTGAGGCAGTGAAATTATTAAACACACCTAAGGACGAAAATATTTTATTGTTAGTTGACCAGTTCGAAGAATTATTCCGTTATAAGCAAAGCCGTAAACAAGATAGTACTTTTAACGAATCGGAGTCATTTGTAAAACTCTTGGTTGAAGCGGTTACTCAAAAAGAAGTCCCGATTTATATTATCCTTACGATGAGGTCTGATTTTATCGGGGATTGTTCACAGTTCCAGGAGCTTACCGAATTAATTAACTTAAGCAACTACCTGGTACCCCAGATGACTCGGGATAATTTCAGGGAAGCCATTTTAGGACCTGTAGCAGTCGGTGGCGGTTCAATAGACTCAAACCTTGTACAACAGCTACTCAACGATATTGGAGATAATCCTGATCAGCTTCCAATCTTGCAACATTCTTTAATGCGAACATGGGATCATTGGATAAAACAGGGAAATACCGGTATTCCCATTAGTATTGAAGATTATGAGGCCATAGGGAAAATGGAAAAAGCACTTTCCGAACATGCAAATGAAGCCTTCGATGAACTTTCACCTAATGGCAAAGAAATTTGTGGGACACTTTTTAAAACGCTCACCGAAAGAGGGGCTGATAACAGGGGAGTTAGAAGACCTTCAAGAATTGCCGAAGTGGCTGAAATAACCCAATCCAATACCGATGAAGTAATTGAAGTTGTAAATACATTCAGAAAAGCAGGAAGATCATTCCTCACTCCTTCCTATGAAATCCCCTTAAATCCTGAGTCGGTTGTTGACATTTCTCATGAAAGTTTAATGAGAATATGGGATAAATTAAAAACCTGGGTAGAAGAAGAAGCGAATTCAGTACAAATGTATAAAAGGCTTGCCGAAGCCGCAGAACTTTATCAATTGGGTAAAACTACACTCTGGAGGCCTCCCGATTTACACCTTGCCATAAGCTGGCAAAATAAACAAAAACCCACCCTGGCATGGGGACAAAGATACAATCCTGCTTTTGAGCGGACCATTGTATTTCTTGAAACCAGTGAGAAAGATTTTCGAGCCGAAGAACAAAATAAATTAAAATTACAGAAGAGAGCTTTACAAAGAACCAGGATGTTTGCCATTGTTTTAGGAAGTGCGGCAATAATTGCACTTGGTTTGACTTTATATTCATTCACTCAAACCCGGGAAGCTAAAAAGCAAAGGGCAATAGCTGAAAAACAGACTGAGGAAGCAAAAAAACAACAACAAATTGCTATAGAAGAACGTGAAAAAGCCCAAGAACAGGAACAAATTGCAAAAGAAGAAAAGGCAAAGGCTGTTGAACAGGAACAAATTGCAAAAGAAGAAAAGGCAAAGGCTGTTGAACAAGAACAAATTGCAAAGGAACAAGAAAAAATTGCGAAAAAACAAGAAAAAATTGCTAAGGATCAGGAAAAAATTGCGAAAGATCAAACCAAAATTGCTGAAGAACAAACCGAAGTAGCTACAGAAGAAAAAGCAAAAGCTGAAAAATTAAGAATGTTATCCATTTCGCAGTCAATGGCTGTTAAAGCCCAGCAAATACAAGACATGCCGGAATTAACAGTATTACTGGCATACCAGGCATTCCTCTTTAATGAAAAATTTGGAGGGGAATCTCATAATGCCGATGTATACAAAGGATTATATGTGGCAACTAAAGTATTTTCTAAACCTGACTATAATGTTTATCCCAGCCATACAGATGCTGTTAAATCATTGGTTTTCCATCCGAAACAAAATATTTTTTATAGTGCTGGTGGAGAAGGAATGGTATATAAATGGAAAGTTGGAGACACAACCAATGCTGGAACTCAAATCTATAAAAACTTTACTATTTGTCGGTCGGTTAGTATTAATCCCGAAGGTAATTTACTGGCAGTTGCGCCGGGAACCAGGCAAATTCAAATTTTCGATTTAGCCAAAGATGCCCAGGAACCTGTTTTATTAGAAAAACATAAAGGTGTTGTTACTAACTTGAAATTTCTGAATAATTCAAATCAATTAGTTTCGATTGGGGCTGATACAACTATATATATTTGGAATATTGAACAAAAAAAACCCAGATTCCTTAACACAACAAGAGGCGAAGTGAAATCATTAGATATTTCAGATGACGATAAATATGTAGTAATTGCTACAGAAAATGGCTTGGTTTTATTATTTAACATTTCTGACGGTGCATTAATTAAAGAAATATATAACAACCAGGAAAATACAATTTATGGAGTTAGTTTTAATAAAAATATGCAAATTGCTTTTGGTGATAAATTTGGCACAATACATATTTATGATTTTAATAGCTCGAAATTCATTTCCAATTTTACAGCTCATAATGCCAGAATTAATGACATAAAATATAGTCC
>JAFGQQ010000108.1 GCA_016935595.1 Bacteroidales bacterium | reverse complement strand
CAAATCTTTGTTTCTAAGACATTCATCAAGTGCTTCGGTAAGTGTTAAATTTTCAATATTTATAGATTCTTTCTTATAAATATCAACTTTATTATTATTATAAAGTATGTTTTTTCCACTTTGTTTTTTAATTTCCTGTAAGATTTCACCTAAAGAAACATTTTCCATTGAAATGGTGATAGTTATAACTTGTGCTTTAAAATTATAGAAAATGAACATAAATAAAATTAAAGCAATGTATTTTATGATGTCATTGCAAGGAGTAAAACGACGAAGTAATCTGTTAAATATATTGTTTAAGTTAGAGATTGCCTGCATGTTGGGCAGATATGTTTCGTCCCTATTTTTATCGGAACTCGTATCGACGTGTTGATTAATTTTTCTTTTTTTATATTTAATTTCTAATATTCTCATAATTTAAAATTGTTTTAAGATTAATACGTTACTTTCATAATTTGAGGAATATGGCAGTATTCCATAACTATCTTTTTTAAAATTCAATTTTATAACTTAACACTGGTATTATAATTACTATATTATTTGTTTCCACTTTTTTTGTTTTATAGTTGTATTCATAACCACCATAAGGTTCACCCAGTAGGTTTTTAGCCTGCAAGGCCCATATCCCCGAATAGTTTGATTTATTTATTCTATATGTAATAGTCAGGTCAAAATATTTTACAGGGGGCATTTGTTTACTGAATGTTTTGGTTTCATTATAAATTACTTTCTCTTCCTGCACAGACATGTCTTCTATTATAGGACTTGTCATTTCCCCGCCTGAAAAATTAAACCTTCCATTAATTCCCAAAATATTATTTTTCTTTATATTAAATTCTTTACCTGCAAGTATATTCAATACAAAACCTTTATTATACCTGGTATTTCTCCATTTGCCATCATCTGCTTTATACTTTGAATCAAATATTGATCCAGTAATTAAAAAGTAAAGGTTTTTATGAAAAAAGCGTTCAATAGTAATATCTATTCCGATATTTTTACCCAAACAATTGTTTTCAAGTGAATCTCTGAATGACCAGTCTTGTTTAAAGTTTATCATCGAATATGAACTCTCCGGTTTGCCAGGTATATCATATAAATATTGAAAATAGGGTTCGGTCTTTAATCTAAAATTTTTATTAATTTGCCAATCGTATGCTAAAATAAAATGATGGGCTTTTGATAATTTTAAGTTTTTATTAGGATATACATTTTGGCCATTAATATTTTGTCTGACCAAATAAATTTTTAATTCTTCGCGCTGACTATGTTTTCCGTATCCGGCAGATAAAACATGATTTTTCATAATTTCCCATTGCAGGCTTAACCTTGGATCAACAGATAAATCTCGGTTCAAAGTAAAATAATTTAAACTGATTCCCGGATATATCGTAATTGTGTTATTTATTGCATATTTTATCTGGATATAACCCTCGGTAAAATGACTTTTACCGGTTTCTTTAACAAAATTCTGATAAGTAGATGGTTCATAGTTTATAGTGCTATTCATATCCAGATTATAAAACAAGGTATGGTAATTTATGCCTGTTTTTATGGTATTCCTTGTATTGATTTTATAATTGACAAATGAACTTACAGTAATTTTTCCTGAATTGTCAATAATCAGTAATTCTGGTTTAAGATATAAATTATCATCAATGCGTTTATAGTCTAGAGTATTGGAAATTCCCGAACCAGCAATTGTTGTAATTAAATAACCTTGTGTTCCTAGTATATATTTATGTGATAATCCGACTGCTCCTATATTTATTTTCCAGTCTTGTTTTATTCTGTCCCATTCCAATTCCCAAACAGTTGAATCTTTCTTTTCAGGTTTTTGGCTGTTGTCTATACCACCAATTCCCCATAATGAAATGGTTCCGGCATTTTTGGTTATAAAGTTTGTCTTAAAAGATAAATCCTGGTATTTTGAAATTTGTTCACCTATAGGAATTACTTTTATTTCAGCAAGCAATCCTGCTGTTGAATACCTGTAATTGAACAAGTATGATGAATTATTGCCTTTTTTGAATGGTCCTTCAGATGCTATATCAATTCCAAGTACACCAGCCTGAAAAGTATGTTCTCGCTTTTCATTGTTTCCGTTCCTGAGTTTCATATCGAAAACTCCTGCAAGTGCATTATTATATTCTGCAGGAAATGCCCCGGTATAAAAATCGGAATTGGCTAAAAGCTGGCTGCTGAAAATAGTAACAACACCTCCTCCTAACGAATTTACACCAGCAAAATGATTGGGACTTGGTATTTCAATTCCTTCCAGTTTCCATAAAACACCTTTGGGGGAATTTCCCCTGATAACAATAGCATTATCACCAAAAAATCCAGTAGTTACACCTGCAAAAGCAGAAACCATTTGGGCAGGGTCATCAAGACTACCGGCATATCGCCTTGTTTCTTCAACAGTAAATGACCTGGCACTAATAACAGCCATAGAATTTAAAGGCCTGTCTTTTCGAACACTTACAACTATTTCATTTATAGATGTTAGCGACTCCTTTAAACCAACATTAATCACCACTTCCTTTGCCGATCCTACTAATATTTCCGGTACAGTAACTGGTTCATAACCTACGTAGCTAATTTGAATATTGTACCTTCCAATCGGAACATTTTTCAACTTATAATTTCCATCCTGATCTGTAATTCCACCAATTAAAGGTTGGATTCCTACTACAATTACATTTGTCCCTGGCAAAGGCATTTGCGATTCTTTATCAACTACTTTTCCTTTTATATTCTGAGTCAATTTATCGGGATTTTTATCTGATATTACTATAACTTTTGGCTCAATTATTATAACATCATCAATAATTTTATATTGAAGGTTTTTTTCTTTTAAACACTCATTTAGAGCTTCTTCAAGTGGAGCATTCGTTAAATTTATTGTTTCATTTTTATAAACATCAACAATTGTATTATTATATAATATACTTTTTCTGCTTTGATTTTTAATTTCCTGGAGAATTTCGCCCAATGTTGCATGTCCCAGTCTTATTGTTATACTTATTTCTTGTTGAGCAGTAATAAATATCGGATTTAATATAAAGTAACTTATAATTGATATAATTCTTAGTATTTTTTTAAACTTCACTTCTTTAATTTTTAGCCTTCTACTTGTGCAAATTCGATTATTTTTCATAATTTTAAATTGTTTTAAGATTGATAAAATATTTATTTTATTGATTTTATTTGGGGAATGTGGCAGCATTCCCCACTTTCTTTATTCACCGAAGCTTAAGAGAAGGTGAATTATTTTTATTTTCCATAAACTAATATTTTCTTTTCACTGACTTTAAATTCTATATCCGATGCAATTGAAATCATATCCAGTATTTTAGAAGCATTTTCATATCGTTTTAAATCCCCTGTAAAAGGTTCATT
>JAFGQQ010000011.1 GCA_016935595.1 Bacteroidales bacterium | reverse complement strand
GAAACATGCTATACAATTAGCTTTTAATTTCTAAAGTATTTTAATTATGTGATTTCAGACTGTTTTGTCTGCGTAATGTAAGTTAATAATAAAAACGATATATAACATAAATATTATATTATGATAAAAGAAATAGTCCAATTTGTAGATGTTCTTCCACAGGAAGCATTCACAAAAAACCTTACTCTTAATGAAGGACTTTATTTGTTTCTGGATATTCAAAAACAAAAAGATAAATATTGCTTGACAAATGTCGATGAAAATGGTTGTGTTTTGCCCGAAGATAAATTAGTTGTGGATAAAAATACAGAACCATCACCAATTTATAATGAATTTTTATTCCGATTTGAAAATTCCAAAATGATAAATCCCAATAAAAGTTTTAATTCGAGTGCAAAAATATTTATTGCTATTGGAACTCCTTTTGGTATTTCTGTTTCAAAACAAGCGATTGAAGAAAATTTGACCGAACAATTAAAAAAGAATAGAAAAAAAATTAATGAAGCTTTATTATCATATTATAAGAAAGCAAAAGAATATATTAATCCAGAAGAAATTCAATATTTAAATTGGTTTAAAAAGTTAAGTAGTTTTTCAATTGAAGGATTAAAGATACATGAACTATATAGCTTAACAGAAAAACACACGTCAAACCCTTTAAATGAAATCTTATACTTTTTAATATCTCAATCTGAATATAAAAAGCTTGGAAAAAAAAGCCAAATAACGATTTTTCTAAAAGAACCTACAATAAAAAATTACAAAGATATCCACCAAAAATATCTTGCAGATAAAGTATTTAATAAAAATGAATACAATATTCCAACTCTCAAAAAGGGAGAAATACCTTCACCAAATACCTTTGGAATAAGTGATGCTTTTAATGTCTTTCAAGAAGGGAAGCTTTTTTTACAGCATAAAACAGGTATAAATGCATTTAATAAAAGAGTTTTATTATCAGATGCATTAAAACTATGGCGTTTTTCTCAATTAAGAATTAATAGACAAATACCAAATCCACTGCCGATTTTTGTTGACAAAGAAGAATTACCAATTAATAAAGAAGTAATAAGATTATATAATGACGAACACATATTAAGTTATTCAGAAATAATAAAATCCTTACATGAACATAATGAAAAGCAATTACAAAATTTTTATTTGATATTTTTTAATTATGAGTTTAAAGGTAGTAACAGCAAGATTAATGATTTTGATTTTATACCTGTTTTTAAATTTAATTTTCCAAGTACAATTGTTAATGTTTTTAATTTAAAAGACTATAACAAGAACATTTTACCGAATTATTCTACCAAAAACATATTTGAATTTGAAGATTTATTAAATAGGAATATTTTTTTTGTAATACAAACTAAGACAAATTATAGATATGGTTTTTTAAAAGGACATTATTTTGACAAGAAACCAGAACCTTCTAAGGGTTATGAACTAAATTCAACAGCAAGATATCTTTTACTTAAATACGGCAAAACTATCTATGACTATATTTATAAATCCAGAGAACAGTCATTCTCAAGTTCTATATTTGATGAAATAATTTCTGAATCAATCCTTTATGACATAAGACATGATGATAAATTTATTCATGACAGATTCATTAAAGAAAAACTCAACATTTGGTTTAGCCTATACAACTACTTTCAAAATAGTAATCAATTAAAACGTGAAAATATGGTAAATAAAACAGCAGAACTTATTGAGAAACTCAAGCAAGTGGCTCAAAACGAACAAATGCACATTGGTAGCGATGATGAATTTGCTTTCGGCGCCGGTCAGTTAATATGGAAAATATTGTCGCAAAGTAAATCAGCCAATCGATCCCACTCATTACTTGAACCCTTTCTCCAAAAGGTTGACTCCGCCCTTTTTAAGCAGGCTATTGCCAAAGCTTTTGATACTTACAAACATGAGTTTGTATTCTATACCAAAAAATATGAATTCGACAAAATCATGAGCGAAGTAATGGGCTATGAACCTAACGAAAAGAATATGAAAAATCAATTGCCTTTGATATTAGCAGGCTATTTTGCAGAAACCATTTTTAAAGCCGAACAAAGTAAATAACAACTTAAATTAAAAACCATGGGAAAATATAACAAACGTGTTTTTGGCTCAGTTATCGTAAAAGCCATCAATTCAAATTACAATGCCGATTTTAGCGGACAACCGCGTACTTTACCAAACGGAAAAGTTTATGCAACAGATAAAGCATTAAAATATGCCATAAAAAACTATATTAAAGATATTTATACATCTGAAAAAGTCTTTTATTTTAAAAGGTTAAGCAACGAGTTTATTCCTTATAGCCTAGAAGAAGCATACGAAAAAATGTTTCCAGAGAATAAAGAGACAAAAGATAAAAAAGTTGTAACTAAAGATATTCTCAGTTGTATTGATATTCGTCTTTTTGGAGCAACCTTCGCAAAAAAAGGGAAAAATAACATCGCTATTTCCATTCACGGCCCTGTACAAATCAATCATGGAGTAAATATCTGGAAGGAAGACAACATTTTCACAGAACAAATTATGTCTCCTTTCCGAAATCCTGATGAAAAGAGCGAAGAAAAAGAAGCTACAACTTTAGGCCGTCAATCCAAATTACAAGAAGGGCATTATGTTCATCATTTTTCCATTAACCCACAAAACTTACAGGATATTACTATTCTTGCAGGAGCCGGAACTGATGAACTTTCCGATGAAGATATTAATAAACTTAAAGAAGCAATGCGCCGGGGTGTAACATATTACGACTCTGCAGCCAAGGCCGGTTCTGAAAACGAAATTTTAGTATGGACGGAATTAGTTGAAGGCTCTAAATTGGTTATACCTAATTTCACGTCTCTTATCAAAATAATAGATGAAAGAGAAGATGGTAAAGCCGTATTTGATTTTAAAGCCTTAACCGACGTTCTTACAAAAAGCGATACTGAAATTGGAAAGATTGAAATCTATTCCAATCAAGCCACGACTAAAATTGAGAATAAACCAACGAGTAAATGTAACACATTCGAATTGTAGTTTAACAACCCTGGCAATAAGGGTTAAAATAGAACCTTATGAACAACAAAATAATTTCTGTCGATTTCTTTGCCGATTTCGGAATGCTAAAGAAACCTGACACTAACGAACCAGTTTACCTTACATTCAATATGGTGCATAAACCTGCTTTGCTTGGTATATTTGGTGCAATTATCGGGGAAAAAGGTTTTGTAAAAAATGGGGTATTACCCGATTATTATAAAGTTTTTGAAAATTTAAAGCTTGGAATAACCCCTTTAAATCATGAAAATGGGAATTACCAGAAAACCATTATTCGGTATAACAACACTACAGGTTTTGCCAGCAAAGAAGAGGGTGGTAATTTAATGGTTGACGAACAAACTTTAATTGCCCCTGCATTCCGCTGTTATCTTTTAAATGATAATAGTAATGAAAAACACCAAAAGCTTGCACAATATTTAAAACAGGTTTATGCAGAATATTTGCCTTATTTGGGGAAAAATGAATTTTCTCTTTGGTGGGAAAATTATAAAGAGTATTCTTTTTCAGAATTTATCCCACAAAATTCTTTTAAAATCAACTCTTTATTTATAAAGGAAGAAAGCTTGCGAGATGGCAAAGTTCAAACTTATTTTTTGCCATTTTTAAATTTTTCAGTCAGTAATGGAAATACTTTTTCCTACTTTGAAAATTTACCAGTTGGATACAATAGTGATTTATTGCAATATGATTACAAAAGTTTTGCTTTCACTGATTATGACTTGCAAGAGAAATTTAAGGTTCCGGCAGAATATCTTTTAGTTAAACTTAATACTAATGAAATTATTCAGCTCTTTTAAGGAAATAGCTAACCAATATGTTTTGCCGCAAATAATAACCGGAAGTGCTCAAGAATATTATGCGCACTTATGCGATCATAAATTGCCGGAAACGCTTAAGGAACATGTTGAGAAAGTTAATACATGGTTCCTTAAAATCAGTGAAACCCATGAAATAGATTCTGTTGTAGACCGATTAATACATCCATTAATTATTGATTGTGAGAAAATAGAGTATAAAACAGAAGTTGGCAATTACATCAAAGAACTGTTTCTTAATGCTATTGTTTTCCATGATTATGGTAAAATAAATCCAAACTTTCAGGTGGAGAAAATGAAAAATAATGCTTTCACTCCTGAAAAAAGCCCGTATGGAAGTCAACATTCAGCTATTAGTACTTATGCTTATATTAATTTTTTCTTTAAGAAACTTTTAGATAATTCAATACTTTCTGAGAAAGAAAAAGAAGCCTGTTATGCCATGCCCTTTTTATTTGGCTCATCTGTATTCAGGCATCACTCGTCTAATTTTAGATTAAAAGGAAAATATGAAGATGATATCCTATTACTATACCACTATCTAAAAAATTTTAATATTGATTTACCAGAAGAACTAAGCAAAAATTATATGTTAAGTTTTGAATATGCTTTTGAGCCATTCCTCAATATATTACATACAAAAAACTATTTCTCATTTTATGCTTTATTAAAACTGAATTACTCATTACTTACTGCTTCAGATTACTATGCTACCAATGAGTTTATGAATGACCTAACTTTAAAAAATTTTGGCATAATGGATAACAATTTTAAACAAAGCATTATACATAATTTTCAATCCTATAGGTATAACAAAGAACTATTCGAAAGGCGGGAATACTATGCCAAAATACCATTCGATACATTACAAAACCGAAGTAAAAACAATCTTAACCAATTAAGGCAAAAATTAACTGCTGAAATAATCGATTCGGTTCGCAAAAATTCTGATAAATATTTATTCTATCTGGAAGCGCCAACAGGTGCAGGAAAAACCAATCTTTCGCTTGCTTTTGCAACAGAACTCCTAAAGATAGATAAATTATTAAGCAAAATATTTTATGTATTTCCATTTACAACATTAATTACTCAAACCTTCAGTTCGATTAAAGAAACTCTTGGAATAACAAATATGGATATTATCCAATTACATTCAAAAGCAGGGTTTCATAGTAAAAAAGAAAATACGGATGGTGAATACGGTTCTGAACTAATGGACTATATTGATAATTTATTCGTGAATTATCCAATTGTGTTATTGACACATATAAAATTCTTCGATATTATTAAGGGAAAAAGCAAAGATGTAAATTATATATTGCACCGATTAAGTAATAGCATTGTTATTATTGATGAAATACAATCCTACAATCCAAAACATTGGGATAAGGTTATATATTTTTTCGCTAATTATGCCAAGACATTTAACATAAAGATATTAATTATGTCTGCGACCTTACCCAAGATTGATGAATTAGATGAAAACACAAAAGGAGAAATGGTTGCCCTTAATTCTCACCGTAATGAATATTTTTTGAATCCTAATTTTAAAGACCGTGTTGAATTTAATTTTGAATTGTTAAAGTGGTCTAAACCAAAATCGGAAGATGAAAGACAAAAATACTTAATTGAACTGTCTACTTTTATTTATGAAAAGACAGAAGAATACGCTATTTATAATAACGGAAAAGTACATGGATTAATTGAATTTATATCAAAAAAAACTGCTTCTACATTTTATTCTATTACTTTACAAAACAAATTCTTTGCTGAATATTCAGTATGTCTTATCTCAGGGGACATTTTAGAAAGCCGTCGAAAAGAAATTATTGAAGAAATAAAAAACGACCTAAACGAAAAAATATTGGTAATATCCACCCAGGTAATTGAAGCTGGTGTTGACATCGACATGGATTTAGGCTTTAAGGATCGTTCATTAATCGATAGCGACGAGCAACTTGCAGGTCGGATAAACAGGAATTCATCAAAGGCTAATTGTAAAGTTTATCTTTTTGACTTTGATCCAACTTTCTGGATTTATAAAAATGATTACCGATACAAAGAAATGGGACGAAATGCCGAAATATTTAATAACTACGAAAAAATATTGGTTGAAAAACAATTTGATACACTCTATTATAAGGTTATTAAAAGTATTTTAAAACGGAACAGCGATGCTTTCAACCAAGCTGGAACATATTTCAATTATTTGAAAAAACTTGATTTTGATAAAATTGATTATGAATTTCGTCTCATTGAACAAGATGTTAATTCCTCTGTATTCATTCCTTTGTCTATTCCTTCTAAATACTTTACTCAGGATGATATTTTATTTTTAGCAGATTTGGGTGTTTTTGAAAACATACCTGGGCAAATTGAAGGAGATCAAGTGTATCAATTATATATAAAACTAATAATCAATGAAGAAAGTGGATTTATTAAAAAGCAAATCGATAAAAAGAAAATTGCCGGGATAATGTCATTATATACAATTTCTATATTTGAAAATCAAAAAAAAAAGCTAATGGAATATAGTAATGTTGAACTGAATAAATACGGTTATTTATATCTTTCTCATTGGAAAATGTGTTATTCTTATATCAGTGGTTTTGATATGAAAAAGATAAAGGAGGATGTATTTCTTTGATAATTTTTGTCAACCTAATACCAAGGAAAACCAAAAAATTTTTGAAACCAACTTTATATAACATTAGCTAAAACTTCAATACAGCATGGACGAAAAAATCAACGGCCTATACGACGACAACGGCAATAAAATAAACCCGGATTTATTACCTTCGCCAGGCCGTATCCCGACGCTTCCAGGTCTGGTGACGCTGGAAGGTCTTGCTGCGCAGGAAGGACTTTTAATAAAATAATATTTATAAAAAATGATAAAATATCCTGAAAAAATAAATAAAATCATCTCCGATGCTTTATCAACGATCAGTAACCAAAACAATATAATGCAATGTTACAAGGCATGGGACAAGTACCTGTCAAAATACTTTACTTATCCTTTTGATGCAATTGTAACAGAAACTGAAGAAAGTGAGGTTTTTGAATATGGGGATAAGATCAGTGTTAAAAGAATTGACAGTTTTTTCGATTTGTACGGGTTAATTGTAGAAGTGCG
>JAFGQQ010000010.1 GCA_016935595.1 Bacteroidales bacterium | reverse complement strand
TTTTTTAATTATTCGTAATTAATGAAGCTATTACCGCAGCTCTAATTCCCCCGTCAATATTTACAATGGCAAGGTTTGGCGTACAAGCCGAAAGCATGGCAATTAAAGCCGATTGTTTTGCGTTGTATCCGTAACCAATTGAAGTGGGTACGCCAATTACAGGTAAAGCCACAAATGAAGAAACAAAAGTAGACAAAGCCCCTTCCATGCCTGCAATTACTATAATTACTTTTACTTCCTGGTTTAAGCCTTCTTCAATTGCCTCTAATACCCTTGTTGGATGGGCAATTCCCCTATCCTCGAACATTAAAGGTTTATTTCCTAAAGCTTTTAGACAAATTTCAATTTCTTCCGCAACCGAATGATCGGCTGCGCCTCCGCTTATTACTAGGACAGGTTTTTTCATATCAGGTAAATTGCCAATAACGGCAATTTTTTCCCCGTATAATACAGGATTTTTTTCTTTAAAAGCAGTTTCTAATTTTTTATTGTCGGGAAAACGAGAAACTATTACTAAAGGATCTCTTGTTAATGAATTTTCAATTATTTCAACAACCTGCGAGAATGATTTGTATTCCCCGTAAATAATTTCCGGTATACCAGTTCTAAGTTCCCTGTTAACATCAATAATTGATTTTTTTGCTGTTTTAATAAACTCTAATGAAATTTTTTTTCTTGCCTCTTCCTTCGAAATTTCACCACTTTTAATTTTTTCGTATAATTCGTCAAAATTCATTTTTTAATTCTTTTATCATATTCATTCGGCCTGGAAGGTTTTAAATCCAGCGTGACAAACATAGTAATTCCTTTGCTTAAATTGATGATTTTTTCACTAAAATCTTTTAGTACTAATTTTGCGAAAGCATCCTCGTTTGTTAATTCAATCCTCATATGGTCTTCATCGTCAATTCTGCATCTTACATTATAATCACCAGTTTGTTGTATAATAAATCGTTCAATATTTCTAATAACATCAATTTTTTCCCGAGTTATTTGTAAATTATAATTAAATCGTGTTGCCAGACAACTTTCCATCCCGGCTAAATTGGCGCTGGCCCCGAAATGAATAGCTATATCAGTTGCTGTTTTTTTATCAATTCCGCATTCTGCTAAAATTGATTTTACAGAATATTCATCCAAAGCTTTTGATCCCGGCCTGTAATTGCCCAAATCGCTTTTTGTTGTTCCATCAACTATTATTTTGTTTGGTTTATTTATTGAATTTAAGATGCTTTTTTTACATAAGTAGCAGCGATTGACCGGATTTGCACAAATTTCTTTATTTGTTTCAATATTAATGATTTTTAAATTTTTAGCGCCCAGGTTATTGGCCTGTTGTATAATTTCTTTTTCTGTTGCACGGTTTAAGCCGTTATTAATCCAGACGGGGTTAATATTAATATTAGCATCAATAGCTGCGCCTAATATACACGAACTGTCAACTCCTCCCGAAAACATTAGTATATATTCCTGGTCAGGATTAAAATAATTCCGGATTTTTTTCAAAGCATTATACATATATTTTACCTTTCAGTACATTAAAAGTAAAGATTTTAAAATTTATTATATATAACAAGATTTTTTTGCTTTTAAACATTTAAAAATTTTAGTTGTTTTTATAAATAATTAATTTGAATTTCTTAAGTTTAAGAAAAAATATAAAAATTTTTTTTGATTTTAATACTTAATTTAAAATAACGTTCAATTATACATTTTGTTTATTCTTAAATAAATAAGCTATAGTTATATAAATTTATTATTAATTAAAACGATTTAAAATTACAGAAAATGGCTGATTTAAAAACTATTTATATGGGAATTGAATTAAAAAATCCCATAATTATTGGTGCAAATAACATGGTTAAAAATTCAACAACTGTTAAAAAATGGGAAATTGAAGGTGCGGCAGCAATTGTATATAAATCGCTTTTCGAAGAACAAATACAATTAGAAAGTCTTGAATTGCAGGAAACTATGGACGAATACAGTGAAAGGCATGCCGAAATGATATCTTTGTTTCCAAATATTGAACATGCTGGTCCAAAGGAATACTTGTTAAATTTAAAAGCAATTAAACAAACAGTTTCTATACCTGTTTTTGCAAGTTTAAATGCAATCTATAAAGAAACCTGGGTTGAATATGCACAACTGATTGAAGAAACAGGCGTTGATGGCCTTGAACTGAATTTTTATGCAGTACCCGTAGAGTTTGACCAATCACCTGAAGATGTTGAAAACAAACAAATTCAAATTTTAAAAGCTGTAAAACAAAAAGTTAAAATTCCTGTAAGTGTAAAATTAAGCCCTTTTTATTCAAGCCCTTTACAGTTTATTTCAAAATTAGATGAAGCAAAAGCAGATGCTGTAATTATTTTTAACCGGTTTTTCCAACCCGAAATTGATATTTATAATGAAAAACATTTTTTCCCTTACGATTTAAGCAGTGAAAGCGATAATAAGCTGGCCCTTCGTTTTTCCGGATTATTATATAATAAAATTAAAGCCAGTATTTGTGCTAACGGAGGTATTTATACGGGAGAAGATGTGATAAAAATGTTACTTGCCGGGGCAAATGCTGTTCAAATTGTTAGCACATTGTATAAAAACAGAAACGGAATTATTGAAAAAATTCTCGAAGATATAGAAGCCTGGATGAATAAGAAAAATTATTCGAAAATTGAAGATTTCAGGGGCAAACTTTCAAAGAAAAAAATAACTGATCCTTTTGTATATAAACGTGCACAATACATTGATATATTAATGAATTCGGATAATATTTTTAAGAAATACCCGATGGTTTAAATTTTTTTTTTGATATTTGAAGGCTGTAACATACAGCCTTTTTTTATGTTGAAAAATGTATTAATTCTTTTGATTTTATTAATTGGATGCAAATTAAATTCCCAAACAAACCAGCATTTTAGCGGTGGAGGAGGAGGAATGCAATTTGGTTATGGCAATATTTTTATTACTCAATTAAATAAGGCATTAATAAAAAATAACCTTCCGGAATTTTCAGGAAGCATGTTTACATATGGAGGGAATGGGCATGGTGTAATTAATAATTTTATTATTGGAGGGGGTATGTATACTTATAATAGCCTCGATAAAATTAAGAGTAATACATTCACAGCTTCCATTCATTCAAATTATGGTGTTATCAATGTGGGATATATTTTTTATAGTCAACAGAAATTAATTGGCTATCCGCTTGTAAGTTTAGGATATTCAACTTTTTCGTTAAGACTTTCAGGTAATAATCAAATAAGTTTTCAGGAAGCAGTAACAAGTTATAACCAGGAAATAATATTAAAAAAGGGTTCTCCTGTAATTGACGTTGGCTGGGTATTTGAATTTTTTCCTTTGTCGAAAGATGAGAAGTTGAAAGGCGGTCCATGCCTGGGATTAAAAATAGGGGGATTTTTTTCTTTAATTGATGGTACATGGGAATATTCTGGTGGTAAAATATCTAATTCTCCAAAATTTTTGCCTTGTGGTTTATATGTACGAACTTTGTATAAAGGTTATGTTTTTCATTAAACAGGAAGTATTTAAAAAATAATGCAGGCAAAAAATATAAAATTTCTACCTTTGCACCTCTTTAAATTTTAAAATAATTATAAGTTTACAATGGCAGCACAAAAAACTGGCATACCAAAAGGAACTAGGGATTTCTTGCCGTTACAAACTGTAAGAAGGAATTATATTTTTAATACCATCAAAAAGGTATTTGAATTATATGGTTATATGCCAATTGAAACCCCTGCCATGGAAAATCTCTCAACTTTAATGGGCAAGTACGGTGAAGAAGGCGACAAACTGCTTTTTAAAATTTTGAACCTTGGAAATTTTTTATCTTCTGTTTCAAACGAAGAATTGAATAAAAAAGAGATCAATAAATTGGCATTACAAATTTGCGGGAAAGGCTTACGTTATGATCTTACTGTTCCATTTGCCAGGTATGTTGTGCAAAACCTTAATGAAATAACTTTCCCGTTTAAGCGTTATCAAATACAACCGGTTTGGAGGGGCGATAAACCGCAAAAAGGAAGGTATAGAGAATTTTACCAGTGCGATGCCGATGTTATTGGCAGTAATTCTTTGATAAACGAAGTGGAACTAATTCAAATAATCGACCAGGTTTTTAACCGTTTAAATATTAAGGTGACAATAAAATTAAATAACCGGAAAATCCTTTTAGGAGCCGCTGAAAATATTAATGAAATTGATAAATTCAATGATATAACCATAGCTGTTGATAAACTTGATAAAATTGGGACTGATAAGGTTGTTGAAGAATTAAAAGAAAAAGGTTTGCAGCCACAAAGTATTGAAAAGCTATTGAATATTTTTAGCTATAGCGGTAGTAATAGAGAAAAAATCGGGATGCTAAAAAAAGCGATTATTAATAATGAAACAGGTAAATCGGGTGTTGAAGAAATAGAGAGTATTTTTAATTATATTGAAGATATTAAATTAAAAAATAAAGTTGAACTTGATATTTCGCTTGCCCGTGGCTTAAATTATTATACAGGAACAATTATTGAAGTGAAAGCCGATGATTTTGAAATTGGAAGTATTTGCGGTGGAGGACGTTACGATGATTTAACCGGCATATTTGGTTTGCCGGATATTTCTGGAGTTGGCATATCATTTGGGGCCGACAGAATATATGATGTACTTGAAGGTTTGAATTTATTCCCGGAAGAAACTGTTACCACCACAAAAGTAATGTTTGTGAATTTCGGGGAAAAAGAACTTAAGTATTGTTTCCAGGTAGTGGAGAAAATTCGAGAGGAAGGAATAAGTTGCCAAATATATCCTGAACCGGTGAAAATGAAAAAACAAATGACTTATGCCGATAAAAATAATATTGCTTATGTGGCTCTGGTAGGTGAAAATGAAATAAAGAACAATACCATCACTTTAAAAAATATGAGATCGGGTGTGCAAGAAGAACTTAACTTAAGCAGGTTAATTGAGAAATTATGTGCAGTATAAAAATTAAAGCATATTAGTAAGAGAATCTCGTTGACATGAAGAAAAAAATTATTAATACAATTAAATATTTATTGTTTCTTGCTGTTGGAATTTTTTTATTCTGGCTGGTTTACAAAGACCTTAAACTTGATTTATTAAAAGAGGAGTTAAAAAATATAAATTACTGGTGGATTATTTTATCGGTTTTAATAGGTTTATTAAGTCATTATTCCAGGGCTTTACGCTGGAATATGTTAATACATCCTTTAGGATATAAGCCAAAAACAATGAATTCCTTTATGGCTGTTATGGTTATGTATTTAACTAATTTAGCTATACCCAGGGCAGGCGAAATTGCCCGCTGCAGTGTATTAACCAAATATGAAAAAATTTCTTTTTCCAAGCTTGTTGGCACGGTTGTGGTTGAACGGACTACAGACGTGATTGCGCTAATATTTTTTGCTGCATTAATAATGCTTTCACAAATTAGCGTAATACAAGAATTTTTACAAAATTATCCTGAAACATATGAACGAATTAAAGGGCTTTTTTCTGTTAAAAACATAATAATCATTACATTAATTATAATAATTTTTTTTATCTCTATTTTTATTTTCAGGAAAACATTTAAAAAGACAAAATTATATAAAAAAATTGCAGAAATATTACAAGGTTTTATTGAAGGAATTAAAACTATAACCCACCTTAAAAATAAATGGATTTATATTGGGCATACTGTATTTATTTATGTTATGTGGTTAATAGCTATGTATGTAATATTTTTTAGCTTTAAACCAACATCACATCTTACAATTTTAGCTGCAATGGGTACTTTTGTTATGGGAGCGCTTGCCATGATAGCGCCGGTTCAGGGTGGAATAGGGCCATATCATTTTATGGTAATTGAAGCTTTATTCATTTATGGCATTGATAAAACTGACGGCAAGATATTTGCTCTTGTTGCTCATGCTGCAGCAAATTTGCCTCTAATGTTTTTTGGATTGATTAGCCTGATTATTTTACCTTTCATTAACAGAAATTATAATCCTACTGAACCCTCTACATAATTTTATGTTTAAAAGTAATTAAATTATAAAAAAATTACGTTCAGGTGAAATTTAGAATGATTGGTAAAAACCTATTTTAAAGCTTTATTAATCAGAATTATATGCTTTAGATCTTATTTAGAATTAGACAATAATTTAAGATAAAAAGATATTAATATTTTGATATGTGTTTAACTTTTTTGTATATTTGTTCCACAAAAAAATAGTTAAACATATTAAAATCTTAAAATATAAAATTATGACAGCAGTAGAATTTAACAACCAGCTAATAGATTTAAAGCCGAATCTTAAAAGATTTGCTTTGAGTCTGACGACCGATAATGAAGATGCAAAAGATTTAGTGCAGGAAACTTATCTTAAAGCATTGTCTTATCGAGATAAATTTATTGATTATTCGAATCTGAAAGCCTGGACTTTCACTATTATGAAGAATACTTTCATAAATAATTACCGAAGGAGTGTTAAACAAAATACCACTTTTGATACAACAAAAGATTTGTATTTTATTAATAAAACAAAAGAGTCGCAAATAACCACTCCTGAATCGGAAGTTTCTTTCGAGGAAATAAATAAGACCATTGAAGATCTTGAGGATGAGTATAAAATTCCATTTTTAATGCATGTAAATGGATACAAGTATAAAGAAATTGCTGATGAATTAAATTTAAAGATAGGGACTGTAAAAAGCAGGATATTCTTTTCGCGTAAGAAATTAATGGAAAGATTAAGGGATTTTCAATAAATTGGTGAATTAGGTTTTTGGTTGATTATGCCACCGCTTATAATATATAAGGGTGGCATTTTTTTATCTTAAATCTTTTATATCGATTAGTTTATTTATTACTGCATAAACTGTTAAACCCGAAATAGTTTTTATATCGAGTTTTTGGGTAATATTTTTGCGATGGGTAATAACTGTATGTGTGCTAATATATAATTTTTCTGCAATTTCTTTATTGGTATAACCGGAAGCCACCAGTTTTAAAACATTTTTCTCGCGTTCGCTTAAAATACTCTTACTTTCAGTGTTAATTTCTTCTTTGCCGGTTTTATTAATTATCGTTTCAATTTTATTTAATATTTCACTTTTTTCATCATTAATATTAATATAATCGAAAAATGGCGCGTTTATTTCTGTTTTTTTGTTTTGTGTGAGTTTAATGAGTATTGGTTTTTTTTCTAATTTATATATATTTATCCGAAAATCATTTAAATCTTTAATTAAAGCCGGATTAATCAATACAATATTCGGCTCCAGTTCATTAACCATTTTGAAAAAAGCAGAAATATCACTCTCGCTTTCGTGTAAATAAGCGTTGTTTAGGTTTTCGATAATTACTCGTAAACCTTTTCGAATAATATATGAAGGGTCGACTATTAAAAATGAAATCCGCTGCATTTAGTTACTCATTAATTTTCGTAAATATTTCTCCATTTTTATCACTTTCGGAATCATTACTTTATCTTCAATACGTTCATGATTATTTAAATCGTTTTCCAAATAGAATAATTCATTTAGAAGTTTACTGCATAAATTAACATCTTTTGGAGAATGTAAATATTTAATAATAATATTTTTCAGATCGTAAAGTTTCTCGGCAACATCATCGTGCTGTTTTTTATAATCATTTATGGAATAATCAAGCATTTTATTTTTTAAATCATGGGGTATTTTTTTATTAATAAATGCTTTTTCAATTTCAATTGTATAAGGAAATACAACTTCTTCTTCACGCTTTATATGGTTTATAAATTCGAGCTTATAGTCAGAAAAGAATTTATTAAGTAAACCTATATTTGATTCACCGGGATAACATTTATTTACCATTTCCATAACTAAATTTTCAATTTCGGGAATTTTTATTTCCAGGTAGAACTGATGTGTTTTAATTAAATATTCGGTAATTAAGGTAATTGAAAATGATTGGAGTTGTTGATGGGGAAAATATTCATTATCGTGATATGCATTAACAATTTCAAGAAAAAAATCAACATTAATTTTTTTTTCTTTGCAAATGGCTTCAATACTTGAATCACCAAAACCCAAATTAATGCCAAAACGACTAATAATTGGTATTAATAAATAATTTAAATGGATCAAATCAGCCATTTTCATTTCACGTTTAATCTTCATGTTTATTGTTTTTATTGAGGATAATAAATTACAAGCGGCAGATCGGGAGTAAATTCAGTAATACTTGGATTATCTTCCCTGTCAACAATAAAATATTCAAATTGTATAGTATCGTAGGTAATTAGATAAAAAGGTATTTCAACAATAATTTCACCCATCAGCAATTTATTTTGTCCGTCAATATATATGTAAGGGACGTAGGTATTATAATCTTTTGTAGTATCTTCTTCATATTCACCATCAATTTTATTATATCTTGTAAGAAATAAATCATATTGGTATTTTGAAAGCGTATCACGGTATGCCACTCCATTATAATGTGTGCCAATATTTCCGTCACCGTCAATTATTGAAAATTTTAAAATTCCATTATAAAGAGGATTTCCTAAAGAATCGATTGCTTGAAGCAAGTCGAAACTTTTGTAATGAATTTCGGGAATATTGGAATATTTCTCAAATTCTAAACAGGAACTGAATAATACTAAAATTAATATAAATCCGTATGTATAAATAAGTCTCATTAAACACAAAGTTATTAATAAATAATAACTATTTTCTTGAAATGATTATTACTTTTTCCTAAAAAAGATTTGGACAGGAACACCTGTGAAATTAAAGTTCTTACGCAATTGGTTCTCTAAATAACGTTTATAATTTTCTTTTATGTATTGTGGATAGTTACAATAGAAAGCAAAGCTTGGGGCATGTGTAGATAACTGAGCCACATATTTTATTTTGATATTTTTACCCCTAATCATTGGGGGACCATAATTTTCAATTACCTCAAGCATTACTTTATTTAATTTTGAGGTTTGTATTTTTTGGGTTCTGTTTTTATATACAATCAAAGCTTCTTCTAAAACCCTGTGTATTCGTTGTTTTGTTATTGCGGAAATATAATGTACAGGCACATCATTAAAAGGAGCCAGTTTTTCTTTCAGTTCATTTGTGTATTTCTCGGTAATATTTTTTTCTTTTATAATTAAGTCCCATTTATTTACTAAAATAACTACTCCTTTATTATTTTTTACTACTAAATGGAATATATTTAAATCCTGTGATTCAATACCAAGGGTTGCATCAATCATTAATAAACAAACATCGGAGTTTTCAATTGCTTTTATTGACCTGATTACTGAATAAAACTCAAGGTTTTCAGTTATTTTTCCTTTTTTTCTTAGTCCGGCTGTATCGACTAATAAAAAATCAAAATCAAATTTTTTATAACGTGTATAAATTGTGTCACGTGTTGTTCCGCTAATAGGGGTTACAATATTTCGTTCTTCTCCAATTAATGAATTAAGTAAAGATGATTTCCCGACATTTGGCCGGCCAATAATTGCAAATTTTGGCAAATGTTCGACTTTTTCTTGTTTTACATTTTTTTTCTTAAATGATTTTACAACAGCATCAAGAAGATCACCGGTTCCTGAACCGTTTATTGAAGAAATAGAGTAAATTTCACCAAGACCCAATTTATAAAATTCGGTTGCTTCATAAAGCCTTTCTGAATTATCTACTTTATTTACAACAGGGAATATTTTTTTTTGTCCTTTTTTTAACAGAATTGCTACTTTCTCGTCCAAGTCGGTTATTCCGGTTAATACGTCTACCATAAAAATAATTGCATCGGCTTCATCAATGGCCAATAATACTTGTTTTTTTATTTCTTTCTCAAAAATATCTTTACTATGTTCAACATAACCACCTGTATCAATAACACTGAAAATTTCGCCATTCCATTCACATTCTCCATAATGACGATCGCGGGTTACGCCGCTAAATTTATCAACAATAGCTTTGCGGCTTTCGGTTAACCGGTTAAAAAGTGTTGATTTTCCAACATTTGGTCTGCCCACTATTGCCACAATATTGCTTTTCATTTTTTATTTGTTTAAACAAAATATTCAGTAATATAACACTCTATATAATTATATTAATATATTCTGCTACTGTTGCTGAAACTGCTACTAGATTTTCAAATGCTCACAAAAGTAAATATTAAATAAACGAACTTTACATATTATACCCAAATTTCTTTAGTTGCCTGTTATTATCGCGCCAATTTTTGCTTACTTTGACGATTAATTCTAAAAAAATTTTTTTACCAACAAATTTTTCTATTGCTATCCTAGCTTCAGTTCCTGTCTTTTTTAAAGCTTTTCCTTTATGGCCAATTATTATTCCTTTTTGCGATTCCCTTACAACATGAATTATTCCTTTAATTTTTATTAGCTTTTCGTTTTCTTTAAATTCATCTATTTCAACCTCGGTAGAGTAGGGAATTTCTTTTTTATAATTCATAAAAATTTTTCCCCTTATAATTTCTGAAACGAAAAATTTTTCAGGTTTATCAGTTAGTTCGTCTTTTGGGTAGTAAGGAGCTGATTCAGGAAGGAGATTTAATATTTTTTCGAACAGTGGAAGAACATTAATCATTTTTAAAGCAGAAACAGGAATTATTTCAGCATTCGGAATTAATTCTTTCCATTTTTTTTCTAGTATATTGAGTTCTTCTTGTTTTATAAGGTCAATTTTATTGATTAATAGTAAAACAGGTACTTTTATTGTTTTAATTTTTTCGATGTATTCAGGGTTTTTATCAAATGTTTCGTAAATATCAGTAATATAAAGCAGTATGTCTGCATCAACTAATGCAGAATTAATAAACTTAACCATTGATTCTTGTAATTTATAATGCGGTCTTAAAATACCTGGTGTATCGGAAAAAACAACCTGGAAGTCGTCACCATTAACAATGCCTAAAATCCTGTGCCTGGTAGTTTGCGCTTTAAAAGTGATAATTGATAATTTTTCACCGACCAGAGCATTCATTAAGGTTGATTTACCCACATTGGGATTTCCGATAATATTTACAAAGCCTGCTCTATGTTCCACAATAAGAAATTCTATAATTTAACAGTAAAAATAAAGAAAATAGGGGAATTAATACTAACCAGAATAATTAGTAAAATTTAATACTAATTAAAATAGAAGGTTTCTAAAGAATATTTTTTTTATTGAAATAGTTGGGTGAGTTTATTTGGTGAGACAATGATTTTTTTTAAAAAATTATATGCTTTATTTAAATTTTTTTTTGCCTGTGCTGTTAATTCTTCCTTTAATTCCCATTCGTAACCTTTAATATGTAACAGGTATGTTTGTGGTGTTTTGTCGTAAATATCTTTGCATAAGTTCAGAACAAATGCAGGGGAAACCGCATGCATAGAGAAGTTAACTTCAGGGGAGGGTTTAACCTTAGTTAATTCTATGTCTTTTATATCTTCTTGTGATGCATCGGCAAATATTACAATGTCTTTTTCGGCTATTTCTGCAGCATCTTCGATATTAAGCTGGTAATTTGAATCAGTTTTAATATAATCCAGGCCTTTTTTATTTTTCCATTCTTCAATATATTCAGCTAATAAAATACCCAGACCATCGTCCTGACGACCCGGATTACCGTAGCCGTAAATTAATATTTTTGGTTTTTGCAAGTTTATTTCCTTTTTCTATCAACTAACTTATTCTTAGAATCATACAAAGAAATTTCCAGTGGCATTTTACCTAGAGCATGTGTAGCGCAGCTTAAACAAGGATCGTAAGCTCTTATGGCAACTTCAACTGCATTCATCATACTTTCTGAAATCTCTTTTTTACCTGTCATTTGATTTTTTGCCACAATTTCAACTGCATTATTCATTGGCTGGTTATTGTTTGTTGTTGAGACAATGAGATTTGCCATAGTAATTTGATCGTTTTCATTTATGCGGTAGTGATGAAACAGAGTTCCTCTTGGCGCTTCGAGCAAACCAATTCCCTCATTTCTTTTTTCACCTTTGATAACCAGTTCCCCGCTTAAAATATCAGGATCGTTCAATAATTTTTTCATCATTTCAGCTGCATGAAGTATCTCAATTAACCTTGCCCAATGCATATGCATCGACATATTATTTGGTTTCCCGTTTGTATATGCTTTAAATTCCTCAAATTCTTTTTGTGCAAGTGGTGTTGGGATAAAATCAGCTGTATTCAGCCTGGCTAAAGGTCCGACTGTATACCATCCGTTATTTTTTCCAAATTCTTTTAAGTAAGGAAATTTCATATAACTCCAGGTTCGAACTTCTTCGTCAATATAATCAAGGTAATTCTGCCCGTCAACATCATGAAGAATTTTTTTCCCTTCTGTATTAACTGCACGAAGAACACCATGGTATAAATCCATTGCCCCGTCTTTTCTTACTAAGCTTAAATGGTTAGATGGGAATTTAGAGAAATTATCAATAAAGTCTTTATTTTTTTTATGGTAATCTTTAAATAAAGCAACTGCAGCAACCGACCATTCAATCATTTTATCAACATTTAAAGAATTATTGCTATTGAGAAAAGAATCTCTTTCTTCAATAGTTAAATGTTTATTTATACCACCCGGAATAGCGCCTGTTCCATGTATTTTTTTTCCTGCTGTTGCCTTAATAATTTCCTGTCCGAATTTTCTCATCATTACACCTTGAACGGCAATATCTTTGTGCTTAAGCACCACACCTATAACATTACGGATTGCAGGATCAGCATCAATTCCGAATAATAAATCGGGCGATGCTAAATGAAAGAAATGTAAAGAATGTGACTGGAATATTTGCCCATAATGCATTAATCTTCGCATTTTTTCGCCTGTGGGAGTAAGTCCGTCGCCTGTGCCTGCACCAACAATAACATCAAGTGCTTTTGCTGCTGCCAGGTGGTGGCTTACCGGACAAATTCCGCATAAACGCTGAACCAGTACCGGGGCTTCCCAATAGGGCCTGCCTTGTACAAATCTTTCAAATCCCCTGAATTCAACAATATGCAAACGTGTTTGTACAACATTTCCATTATCATCAATATGAATGGTTACTTTTCCGTGCCCTTCAACCCGGGTTACGGGCTCAATTGTTATTTTTCTTGTCATAGTATCCCTGTTTAGTCAAATTTTACAACTTCATAAGGTAATTCCATTTCGCGGTTATTTATTAATGCCACCAAAGCTTCCCATATCAAGTCGGCTGGAGGAGGGCAACCTGGTAAATAATAATCTATTTTAACAATATCCTGGCATGGATATACCTTATCGAGAATCATTGGAATTTCTTCGTCATTTGGAATAATATGCTGGTTGTTTGCCTGTACTGAAGGGCTTAATAAATAAGCTTCTCTTAAACAGTCTTTTAATGGTATGCCATTTCTCATTGCAGGCAATCCGCCCATTAAAGCACATTCCCCAACAGCAATTAAAATTTTGCAGTTTTCCCTGAATTTTCTCAAAACATGAACATTTTCACTATTGCAACAGCCGCCTTCTATTAATCCTATGTCGCATTTTTTTGTAAATGTTTTAATATCGTCAATGGGAGATTTATTAAATTCAACCAATTCAATTAAATCGAGTATTCTTTCATCAATATCGAGAATTGACATATGGCATCCAAAGCATCCTGCCAATGATGTTGTTGCTACTACTGGTTTACTCATTGCTTTGTTCCTTAAATTATTTTGTTAAAATTGATTTTTCAATATCACTACCTATAGGATTTTTATCATATTTTCGTTTGCCAATAGGTGTAACAAATCCTTTTTCTTTTACAATTATTGATCCGACAGGACAATTATTCATTGCTTTTTGTGCCATTTTATCGGTCATATTTGCTCCTAAAACAGGATCAACAATAACTTCCGATTTATGGCCTCGTTTCCTGTAGGCAAAAACACTTCTGCCTTTTTCGTCTTTTATTGAACGAATACACCTTTTACATAAAATACAACGGTTTTGTTCTTTAATAATTTTTGGATTTGAAGCATCAACTTCTCTTAAAGGGAAGGTAAAAGGGAATCTTGGGGCCATAATCTGGAACCGGTATGCTAATGCCTGCAATTCACAATTTCCGCTTTTTTCGCATGAAGGACAAAAATGGTTTCCTTCAATAAAAAGTAATTCCACAATAGATTTTCTTAATTCATTAAGTTCTTTTATGTTACTTTCTATTTCCATTCCTTCAATTATGGGTGTTGTGCAGGCAGTCATCATTCGTCCGTTTACTTTTACCGTACATATCCTGCATGATCCTTTTGGTTTTACACCTTCAAGATTACATAAAGTAGGAATATATATATTATTTTCTTTCGCAGCCTGAACAATAAAGTCGCCTTCATTTCCCGTACATTCCTTGCCGTCTATTTTAAATTGAATTATTCTAGCCATATATATTTTCTGTGGTTATATATTATTTTAATTTATTGTTGTATTTCTGCCAGAGGCAAATATAAAATCCTGAACAGCTTTTGTTAAACTGAAACCCGTATCGAAATCTTTATCTTTCTGGGCTTTTTCTTCATATAAATGTTTGAAGTTTTTGATACTTGATACGATTGGATTAGCAGCAGTTTGTCCTAATCCGCATCTGCTGGCCTTAAGTGTTTTACTCCATTCAACCATGTCATCGATATCCTGAAGTACTCCATGTCCTTCAATAATTTTAATTAATTTTTTTCTTAAAACCACAGGCATAATCCGACAAGTAGAGCAAGAACCGCAAGATTCTTCAATAAAGAAATCCATGAAATTCAGTGTAATATCTTTTAAAATATCTCTATGTTTATTGAAAATAATGATAGAGCCTCCTGTTGATAAATCTTCATAACCTAAAATTCGCCTGAATTCGTTTGGTGCAAGTAATGTGCCTGAAGGACCTCCGACCTGAACAGCCTGGATATCATTATCAGAGCCAGCCATCTCGAGTATGGTATATATGCTAAAACCCCATTCAACTTCATAAACACCAGGGTATTTGCAATCGCCTGAAATACTAAGCAATTTTGTTCCGGTTGATTCGATTGTACCAAGAGACCTGTACCATTCAGGTCCATAGGTTAAAATTTTAACTACAGAACAAAATGTCTCAACATTATTAACAACAGTAGGTTGGCCAAGGTAACCTTTTTCAACAGGAAAAGGTGGCCTGTCGCGTGGTTCACCCCTTTTTCCCTCAGCAGATTCGATTAGCGCCGATTCTTCACCACATACATAGGCGCCTGCCCCAAATTGTATGCGAATATCAAAATCAAATCCTTCTATTCCGGCAATATTTTTGCCTAAGAGGTTCCGGTCTCTTACTCCCTGCAATATGCTCTCGAGATGTTTCTGCAAATATCTGTATTCATATCGTATATATAAAATTCCTTCCGAAGCTCCAACTGCATAACCGGCAATAATCATCCCCTCAAGTAAAAGTTTTGGCCTTTCAGTTAATATTACCCTGTCTTTAAATGTTCCGGGTTCACCCTCATCGGCATTGCAGAAAATATATTTTTTATCACCTTTTGCCCTACGGCAAAATTCCCATTTCAAACCAGTAGGGAAACCAGCGCCTCCACGTCCCCTGATTTTGGAATCTTTTATCATTTGAATTATTTCATCAGGTGATATTTTAGATAATTTGGAAGTTATAATATGTCCTGGTTTATAATTTTCTGAAAGAATTGGTCCTTTCTTTCTGATATTATTCGAGACCATTGATTTTATAAGGTCTGAGCCATTATTCCCATCTCCATATCCTTCAACCTGAAGTTCTTCAATGCTTTTCCCGGCTTTAATATCTTTAATTATTTCTTTTGCCCGGAATGGTGTAAGATTAGTAAAAATCTTACCGTTAATAATTGCTGAGGGTTCCTGATCGCTCATTCCGATACAGGAGGTGTTAAAAAGACCGATTAAACTATCGGGTGTTTTAGACCCAAATTTGCACCCTGCTTCACTTTCAAATGCTTTAACAATGCTTTCTCGCCCCATCATATTGGCAACCACACTGTTATTGAGGTAAATATTAAATTTTCCAGGAGGAGATTGGGTGAAAAAATGGTAAAATGATATTGTTTGAAGAATATCAACTTTCGAAACATTTAGGTTATTTGCCAAAATATCAACAGCTTCATTCGAAATATAACCTTCTTCTTCCTGGATATCAAGTAATATATCCATTAACCGGGTTATATCATTTTTGTATTTTTTAATAATATCATTTATTATTGTGTTCATCTAATCGACTATAATTTAATTTATTATATTAGAATTCGTGTGTTTAATAATACCTGTTAATTAGTTAACAGTTAAAAGAATTTGCAAAATTATTGAGTTTATTTGTTAAAACAAATTTCAATTATTATTTAAATAAAAGAAAAACAATTAACATATTTTTTAAAAACAATAAGAAGGCATATTCATTTCTTAAGTAAAATATAATTTTCAAACTCGAATAATGGTTTTTTAAATATTTTATTTTCGAAAAAAGTAATAATTCTATATTTTAATCTTTCATGTTTGTTTATTGACGTATTTTTTTTCTTTTTACCTTTATATTGTAATTCTCCTTTCCAGTTAAAATTTTTAATTTTTTCTTCCATTACTTTAGGATGAGTATCATTAAAAACTTTTAATCGGTTAAGAGGCCCGTAATCGAAGACAGGTTGAGTTTTTTCAAGTTCATCAACCTTTTGTTTTCCCATATGATTAATGTTGATTGCCTTATTTTTTTTGATCATTAATTCGGGTGGCCTGACCCATCCATAATGATACACATAAGCATCTACATCAACAGTTTTTAATTTAAATGTGCCTTCTTTATTACGGTATGAAAATCCATCGAAATTTGGTATTCGTCGGAATGATTGAGCCGATTCCCAGGAATGAATTTCCGGATCATTTCGAATTATCCTGATTTCATTTTTATACCATCCGTGTGAATAATGATAATGATAATAGTCTCCCCAAAAATGTAAATATTTTAATATAATACCTTCAACTTCATTATCGTAAAGCAATTCTTCACATCTTTGTTGAATAACAGGAAAATATTTTTCGTGAATAACTTCATCTGCTTGAAGGTAAAATAACCAGTCGCCAGTGCATTTTTCCCTGGCAATATCAGTTTGATGCGCATGTTCCATTCCCCTTGGATATTTATCAATATCCCATATGGTGTCAATTATTTTTATTTTATCACTTTTTATACTTTCAAGTTGTTCCCTTGTATCATCATCATTATCGCAATCACCTAATGCATAGATAAATTCATCAACAATTGGCAAGATCGACATTACCGATTCCTTTACAGGATAGTATAATTTACCTGCATTTTTCGACATACTAAAGCCACTTATCTTCATTTCTTCATTCTTTTTATTCTTTATGATTTTTGACAAAAATAATGTAATTATTCGTGATAATAAATCCTTTTTACTCGTCCTGATATACTGGTAAGTATTTCATATGGGATAGTATTTATTTTTTGTGCAATTTTTATTATCGGGTTTTCTTCTCCGAATATAATTACTTCATCTCCAGTATTTACTTCAATACCTGTAATATCAATCATACATACATCCATACATATATTGCCAATTATAGGGGAATATTTTCCGTTGATATAAAAACTGCCAACTCCGTTGCTTAAATTTCTGCTAAGTCCGTCGGCATATCCAATTGGTACTATTCCAATTTTCATATTTTTTTCAGCTAGTCCTCTTCTGCCGTAGCCAATTGTCTCCCCTTTTTTTACCAATTTAATTTGTAATATTCTGCTCTTTAATGTGCTTACATTCACTAAATTATGTTGTTGTGAATAACTAATTCCGTAAAGTCCTATGCCAATTCTCACCATATCAAATTGGGCACTTGTGAATCTGAGAATTCCTTCTGAATTTAAAATATGATAAATTATCGAATACGAAAATTCTTTGCTGAAATATGTTTTAACCTTTTCAAATCTTAATATTTGTTCTTTCGTAAAATTATCGTGTACAACTTCATCGCTGGCTGCTAAATGAGAAAATACTGATTTGATTTTTATTCTTGAACATTGTTTAATTTTTCTAATTAATTTTTCAATCTCTTCAGTATTAAAACCTAAACGGTGCATCCCGGTATCAATCTTAATATGTACCGGATAGTTATTTATATTTTTATTTTCCAATACAGTATGAAATTTTTCTAGTATTTCGCAATTAAAAATTTCAGGTTCAAGATGATATTCAATTAAATTTTCATATCCTCTTTCTTCAGGATGCATAACCATAATGGGTGTTTTTATGCCTGATTTTCTTAATAATATACCTTCATCAATAAATGCTACTCCCAGATAATTAACCCTGTTATATTGCAGTAAATTAGCTATTTCATACAACCCGCTTCCATATGAAAAAGCCTTTACCATTACCATAATTTTTGTAGTGGATTTTAATTGCGATTTGAAAAAGTTCAGGTTATGGACCAAAGCATTCAGGTTTATTTCAAGAATCGTTCTATGGCCTTTATATTCAAGGAAAGCAGAGATATTCTCGAATTTAAAATCGCGGGAACCTTTTATTAAAATATCTTCATTATTAAAATTATTTTTTGAATAATTGTTTAAGAATTCTCCTGTTGATTCAAAAAATGTACTTTTTTTAAAGAATAAAGATGAATTCCTTTTTAAAGAAGGCCCAATCCCAATAAACTTGTCAATATTCTTTTTAATTAATAAATCAGATACGGTTTGGTATAATTC
>JAFGQQ010000107.1 GCA_016935595.1 Bacteroidales bacterium | reverse complement strand
GGATAGAGCAGATGGCAAAACGCCATAAACAAAGAGCTAAGGATACTTTAAGATATTATCAAATCAATTTACCAAAGTAGAATTAATTATGAAAATTATTGAATTAATAAAATTATACTATATTTGTTATAGGTTTAAAAAGATAAAAGGAGTTAGGAGAAGAGATGTTTTATTTGATTTTAAGCTAAAAGAGATAAGAAGTAAATTATATTGACAGAATTATTGATGAATTAAAATATTCGAAACTGAATAAGTTTAATATTAGGTTTACGCTAAAAGTATGTTTATAAATTTCAATATGGTTAAATAATTTAATTTTTTAAAAATCATGAAAACAAAAATCATTTTTATTATTGTAATTTATTGTTTGTCTCTTATTTATGTAAGAAGTCAAACTTATTCCTCATCATCTCAAACTGGAAGTGGTTATGATTGGACTATTCAATCAGGTTATTATTATTCCAGTCCATCGAAAATAATTGTTGATGGAGATGGAGGATATGGAGGAAGCATTTTACTTGAATCAGGCTCAGGGATGTCAGGTGCTGGAAATATAATATTAAATGCAGTTGGAGGTTCATTGTTGTTTAGAATTAATGGTACAACAAAAATGACTATTGGGTCTGATGGAAATGTTAAAATCGCAAAATTTTATGATAGTGATAATACTGGTTATTATATTGATCCATCTGCCTCTACATCAGTTTATGCTGCAGGAAAAATTTATGGTACTAATTTTTATGGAAATGTATTTTATAGTAGAAGCAATACAAGTTATTATATTTACCCATCATCTGCTTCTACGTCAATAAACGTTGCAGGTGCTATAAAAACCTCAGGAAAGATAGGCATTGGTGCTTATAATTCTGATTATCATCTTAATATATATAATTCAACTAGGCCTTTAATGAATATTGAGAATTTATACGGGAGGCTACAATTGGGAATATATGAAGAAAATGGATATGGATCATACTTTGGTAAAAGAGGAGATATTATTTTTAAAGCTTTAGGTTCTCAACATGGAATAATTTTTAATTTAGGCGATAATAGCAATGATGGAAATAGCTATATTAAATTTGGTGATGATTATAATTATGAAGTTATGGCAATATACAATAATGCTACCGTGAAAATAGACGGGAAGCTTTACGCAAAATCAATAGAAGTTATAGCAAATGTGTGGGGAGATTTTGTTTTTAAAGATAATTATAAACTGAAATCTTTAAAAGAAATAGAAAACTATATTAAAGAGAATCAGCATTTGCCTGATCTTCCGTCAGAACATGAACTAATTGGAAAAGGATATGACATTTCAGAAATGGACGCAAAATTATTACAAAAAATAGAAGAACTGACTTTATACATTATTGAACAGGATAAAGAAATTGAACAATTAAAAGAAAAAATTGAAACAATGAAAACTGTTAATAATTAAAGTAATGAAAACGAGAATAATTTATATACTTATTACTGGCTTATTCTTTAGATTTAATTCTTTTAGCCAAATCCAACAGCCGGAGAAACCTTTTTCACTGGAAAAAGATAAAAAAGAAGCAAAAAAGTTATTTGAAGAAAATAAACAACAAATAGGCATTTCCATTGACGAAGAAATTAAAATGTTAAAGAGTAATGACTTTATGACCAGGTTGCATGCTGCCGAACAGGCTTTCTATTTTGATAACTCCGAAATATACCCGGTTTTGGATAATATGATCGAAAATGACACTTCAATGGAGATTAAAATTGCAATTGTCAAATCACTAAAAGATTTACAACCTGAAAAAGCAATACCTATTTTAATTAAATCTATAAAATTTAAAAACAACGAGCTACAAATTCAGTCAGCTTTATCTTTAGCATTCCTAGCAGAAAAAGAGGTTAGCATTAATATTTTTAAAAATTATTTTGATACAAAAGAAAGAAGGATTGGATTGATTATAAATTTAGGCTTAAGAGAAATTGCAAATAGTGAAGCCATTGATTTATTAGAAATAAATTTAAACCATGAAAATGACTATATTTCTGTCGACGCAGCGATTATGCTGGCGCAATTGGGCTATTTCGACAAATCATTTGAACTCCTTAAAATGTTTTTAAATCATGAGGATAAATATATCCGTGGTGCAGCAATGCAAGGTTTAGCTTATATTGGAAACGATGAATCATTAAATTTAATAAAGAAAAATATAGATGATCCTGATCCCATTGTAAATCGGCAAGCCAAAAGGTTATTAGATAGTTATCATATTGATTACGACGATTCAAAAAAAAAACTGAAATCCCAAATTAGTTTAACTGATTATACACATCAAGCAGCAGTGCTTTATGCAGAGGAATGGTGGGATGATAGAAATCCAGATTATTATGATTATGGAAATTCCGATTGTGCGAACTTTGTCTCGCAATGTTTAATTGCAGGAGGATTAGATCTGTCAGCTGGCGCTAATGGAAGTGGGTCAGGAGTTGATCCGCGGGGAACAATACCTTCTTGTAACAACCTTCACCTGCATTTAATAAATTATCAAGATGTAGAATATGAAAGAAAAGGTGATCCGAATGAAGCATGCTGGATAGATGTTGCTGACGTAGCAATTTTCGGAGGATCTTCTGATTACTGGCAACATGCTGTTTTTTCTGTAGAATCTGAAGAATATGATATTGCTCCGTTTTGCAGAACAGCTTTATATAACGCACATTCAACAAATCGTTGGCATAAGGATGTCGATTGGTTCTACTCTGCTACATGGCCATCTTGTGACTTTTATCACATAAATGCACCGGAAAGTATTGAACTAATAGGTAATTTTGTCGTAAATATTATCATTGATTTAACTAATTCACAGTTAAAATCAACGAATTTTGCTACTAATACGGTAAAATTCAGAGATCTATCAACAGGGAATCCAACTAGCTGGTATTGGGATTTTGGTGATGGGAATTATTCTACTGAACAAAATCCTACACATACCTATTCTGATGGAATTTATACAGTTTCTTTAACTGTATTTAAATATGACCTTCAAAATACTTTAACTAAAAGTGATTATATAATTATTAACAGTAATGGTCAAGATTTTGCTAATTTTATCATTCCCGACCCTGTTTTTATTAATGAGGCAACTCAATTTAGAGATGCCTCTATTGTGTTCGGAGATAATTGGATAACCGATTGGGAATGGAAGTTTTATGATTATTCCGGTGAATACAATAGTCATCTTGAAGATCCACTTTATATTTTTACAAAAACAGGTAATTACGAGGTTAGGTTAAAAGTTACTGATAAATATAACTTTGTTGATTATTGTTATAAAACCATTAAAGTAATTGAAAGAGGTGATCCTTATTGTGGCAATGATATCCTAGATCCCGGTGAAGACTGTTATAATTGCTCAAACGACTGTCCAGAGCAAGAGGGCCTGATATATTGTGGCAACGGTATATGTGATAAAGGCGAGAACATGATAAATTGCATGATAGATTGTTGGGAATGTAATGCAAAGAATACTCAATATTTCAGTAATACAAATGATTTACCTTATGCCACTGCTGCAAGGGATAGAATAGTTGCCGGGCAATACGTTACAACGCCAAATGGAATTGTTCAAATAAATAACGGGGATGTTGTGCATTTTTATGCAGGAGAGAGAATGAACTTCGAAGAAGGCTTTAAAGTAGATGAGGGAGGATATTTATTTGCTAACATAGAAGAATGCCCATGCAAGAATATTGAATTTTTATGGTATCCAAATGTTTTCATACCTAATGGAGATCATGTAAATGATTATTATTATATTCATGTAAACGGTGCAAATCGTTATGAAATAGAGGTAAAAGTTCAAAGTAATAATACAACGATTTATCTAAATTCAGGAAACATTACGAACAATTTGCCAGTAATATGGGATGGTACTATAAACAGGAATGGATTTGGTTTGGCTCCTCCTGGAGTATATAAATATAGAATCATTTTATATAATGACTGCTTAGGGACTTCGCAAGTCTTTGACATAGAGGATATTTACTTATTTCACGATAAATCAATTGAAACCATTAATGATATAACGTATAATGATAATTATGACATAATGATATACCCAAACCCAGTAAAAAATATTCTTTACATTGGATGTAAATTAAATAAAATAGAAGCCATTGAAATTTTTAACAACTTTGGACAAAAAATAATCCATAATAATGATTATCAAAATAATGAAGGAATAAACCTGTTAAACTTGGCAAGCGGCTTGTATATAATAAAAATAAATACAAAGGAGGATATTATTATAAGAAAAATAATAAAAGAATAAGAAATAAACCTATAAAAATACCCTAAGGGTTTCTCAAATCCCTAGGGTATAATTGCAAAATCAATTATCCAGATCAACAGTTGGTAAAAACTATTTCTCAATTATAATAACTGGGTAAATACCAAATCTGCCGAAGAATTTAGGGTGTTTATCTTCAAGTTTGGAAAGGCAATTAAGAATTTTCTTTCCAAATAAAAATTTGTGTATATAAAGATTTAAAAAAATTTTATTTGTGCTTCTCCAGCAATAGAAATTTAATTTATCACCAAATCCGAGTTTTTTAAACCATCGGGGACTATGCGAATAAAAATATAACCTTGGCCTACCCTTAAATAATTTTACATACAATTTACCTAAATAATGTCTGGTTACAGAATATACCATGTATGGAAAAATTGCTATTGACATAAACAACGAATGCCAGTACCAATTGTAAACTATGATTACTTTTGAGCCTTGTTTAGCAACCCTATATAATTCAAATACAGCTATCTTTTGTTCTTTTTTAGGTATATGAAATAAAGTATGTTGTGAAACTACTACATCGCAAGTATTATTATTTAAAGGGATATTTGTAATATCACCGCATATAAAAATCCCATCCTGATTTTTTAAATTCTCTTTTGCGCCCAATAAGGCATTTACCGAAATATCAATACATATCCTGGTTTTATAATTTTTTGAAAGGTCAACATATTCTGGAAATCCAATCGGTCCTGATGCAATATCGAGAAAATACTTTCCGCCTTTTGGATCAATGTATTTTCCTGCCCTTGTGAATGATTTTCTTAAGTATTCCATTGAGACATCCCTGTAATCCACCCATTTTCCCGAATCTGCATAAATTTTTAAATTATCAAGCTTTTTATAGTTAATTTCATTATAATACTGGAAAACTCTTTCTTTATCATATTCAAATTTTGCCGTCGAATTTTTATCACTACCTATATACAATGCATAAACTGGTAATAAAATAATAATGTTGTTAAATATGGGATAGAAGTAAGTTTTTGAATTATTGATTAATCCATATTTAACCGCATCGAGCATAATAATTTCATTTGTATATTTTTCAATATATTCATTTACTTCATTTATAGAAACAAGTTTTAAGGGCTCTTTATTAATTGGGCATTGTAAGATTGAAACATCTATATTCATAATTTATAAATAGTTTTAAAATATATAATATATTAAAAATTTTTATTTTGAAATCACTTATTAATCTCAATTAAACCAAGTGGGCAATTAGTTTCGATGACTTTATTTTCTACATCAATATTAATAATTATATTTTCAGAAACAGGAATTAATATTTCACCTTCTTCATGAATTACTTTCAATATAATATTTTTCGAATAATGTATAAAATCAACTATTTTTCCTAATTTGCCATAATTTATGTCAACCACACTAAAACCTTTTAAGTTTTCATAAAGAGCATCTTTCTGAAGTCCATCCTTTTTATCGTGAAAATACACTTTATGTCCAACAAATTCCTGAAAAATTGTTTCAGAATCAAAATCATGAAATTTAATAATTGCCGACCTGTTATTTCTAAATTCAATATGAGAAATAAAAAATGGAACCGGTTTGTTATGTATTTCAATAACAACCAATTCCAATTTTTTAAGAATATCGTAAAGGTCGGGATTAAATTTCAGTATAATTTGGCCTTTTGTGCCATAGGT
>JAFGQQ010000525.1 GCA_016935595.1 Bacteroidales bacterium | reverse complement strand
TCCCATAGATGACCTCCTTTTGATTTTTTGAGGTCATCATGACACGTTTTCAGCACCTTTGGAAGATGGGGTTCCCCGATCGCTTACGGTAAGAAGAGAGCATTAAGAGATAGCAGTATGAAATGGAAAAAAATGAATCATTTTGATTCAACGAGGGCTAATTTTTCCCAACACTTAATTTGTCTTGATCTCGTAAAAGGCATAGGTATATTAGAATTCATTTGTTGGCATGTATTCGTAAATTTCTACTTATATAAACCCGATACAGCAGCATTAAATAGAGTTGTTTTTTCTGTAACTGGTTTTTTTGTGTTTTCAAGCGGCTTTTTGGTAGGTTTTCATTATTACGCTAAGTTACAGCTTTCCAAGGTGAAGGATCCAGCTTGCATTTTCAAACGGCTTTGTGTTCGGGCATTGAAATTATTTATCATTGTCTTAATGGCAAACTTTACTATTTTATTTTTTAAAACTAAAAATTTTTCTTCAGGGAATATTCTTTATGTTTTGGAAAAATTAGCAAGCCTTCTTTATATTGATCGTTGGGATATCTCTTTACAAGTACTAATGTCCATTGCGTTGACCTTGATCGCAAGTTATTTACTGATGCTATTATTCCATCGATTTCGATACGCATTACATGTTTTTTTGTTACTATTAGCTTTGATAATTCTGATAGATTTAATTACGGTTGATCCAATTCCCTATTTATGGCGATATGGGCTTCACGGAATATTTGGTCTGATAGTAGGGATGTTTTTTTTTCAAAATATTTTTAGTGGTTATTATTCAAACCGTTTTAAAATTGCAATCTTAGGTTTTGTGTTTTTAGGGATTTTTTTTGTTACCGTCTTAATAGTTATTATAGTACCCTCAGCACATGAATTTTTTTTGTATAATCTAGGGCCAAGTTTGTTGGCAGTGAGTGCGTATTTTGTTGGATTTTCTAATATTTTTTATCTGCTGTACGATTTGGAGGGAAGATCTTTAAATTGGAGTGGAAAAATTTTGAAAAATCTCGGAGCGCAATCTTTACTTGTTTACCTTATTCAGATTACTTTGATTAATCTCATCGTCTTGATTTTCAAGAAATTCAAGCTTTATGCTCAATGGGAATGTTTTGTTGTTTCGATTTTAATCGCATTAGTTTGCTTTGTATTATCAATACTTGTGGGATATTATAGACAGCATAGTATTGTGGACCGAATTTATAGTATAGTTTTTCAATAAAAAGTTGTGGTGGCCCCTAACTAAAATAGTGAACACACCGGACAATTATGATGTATGAGGCGTTAGAAGGATTCTCCATATGGGAAAATATTACGAAGAAGAATTTAAAATTGAACGTGACCTTGGCATTGGCCAGAAGGGTTGATCAGGCGATGCAAATGCAAGTTTAAAATATACCAATTATATTTCAAGGCGAGAATGAATAAAAAAATTTTTAAAAATAGTTTCATTAATAGTTTAGGTTATGTTTTTACTGTTGTGATAACATTTTTTATTACACCATTTGTTATCCACAGCCTTGGAAATGACCTTTATGGTATTTGGATATTATTGATTGGTCTCACTGGTTATCTCGGTCTCTTGGATTTCGGGATGAGAACTGCAATAGTAAAATATGTGTCCGAATACTATTCAAAGGCTGACTATAATAGTCTTAATGGAATTGGAAGTACTGCATTTTCTTTCTTTGCTTTTCTAGGTTGTTGTGGATGGATTTTATCTCTTATTTTTTCATTTTTTATTGAGAATATTTTTAATTTACAGACAATTACTCAGATTAATTATTTTTTTCTACTATGTATCATTGGTGCTGATATATTTTTTACTTTTTTCTTTATGATTTATCAAGGAAGTTTGGCTGGGTTTCAGCGCTATGATATTATTGTGAAAAATGGAATGATTGCATTTTCACTAAAAAGTGTCTTAACGATAATTGTTCTTAAGTTAGGATATAGTATTGTTGCGCTAAGTGTAATAGTCGTAATATCTAATTTAATTGGATTTTTGCTTAATTATAAAAAAAGTCGAATGGTTTGTTCTGAACTAAATTACCGTATTGGAAAAGTAGATAATAAATATTTATCCAACTTATGGCAATATTCTTGGAAAAGTTTTGTAACAAATATTTCTGATAGACTAATCTATTATTCTGATAGTTTAATTATTGGAATATTCTTAGATCCTGCGAATATTACATTCTATGCAATAGCTTCATCTTTAGTAATTTATTTAAGACAGTTTATTTTAAGTTTAGGTGGCGTTTTTGTTCCTGCGATTAGTAGCTATGATGCCAAAGGGGACATTAAAGAAATTCATCAGATTGTAATACAGGGTACAAAATTAATTTTATTTGTTCTTATTCCTATCACATGTATTTTAATAATTATGGGGGAAGATTTTCTGCGTTTATGGATTGGGGAAGGCTATGAAAAGAGTTATCAGGTTCTTTTTATAATCATTACGGCTCAATTTTTTGTATTGTCTCAATATGGAATAACTTTAGTTTTATATGGACTTGGAAAACATGGAATTTTAGCAAATGTCAATATCGTTATTGCATTGTTAAATATTATTCTGTCGGTGATATTTGTTCAGTATTGGGGCATTATCGGTGTTGCTTTAGGTTCAGCATTTCCTTTGATTATTTTAAGATTATTTATCATTCCCAAGAATGTTTTTAGGATTATTAATTTAAAACCAACAGTATTTATTACAAAGATTATAGTTCCTTTTTTTCTTGTCATATTATTCTATGGCAGTGTATTATTTTTTTTGAAGGGGCTCCTTGAAGCAATTACATGGATAAGTTTTATAAGCATTATTGGTATTTCAATGATAATTTATTGTTTAATTTTTTATTTAATAGCATTAAACAGTGATGAAAAAGCAAAAATTAAAAATATTATACTACCAAAGTTCAGTAATGTCCGGTTAGGTTTTTGCTTGCATTCAAAAGACGGTAAAAAAAGATGAAAAAAAGTGAATTTTATGCTTGACATTTAATATAAAATTTTCGTGGCAGACTGTAATATTATTAACTATTACAGTGAGTTATAACACATGCCGCGATTATTCAAGCTGTACAAAAAGAAATCTCGTCCACGGTCATTTCATAAACTATATCAGCCGGTTGTAAACATAAAGATGTCCTTTGAAGACCAATTAAAAGCATTAATTTTCTATCACCTTGAAGAGCATGCTTCGGGTCGCCATCTTATT
>JAFGQQ010000524.1 GCA_016935595.1 Bacteroidales bacterium | reverse complement strand
TCCAATTAACTGGGAGGATAAAGTTGGTGTTAATATTATGGCTAACATAGTGGAAATAGCTGTCATGGTAACAGATAAAGCCACATTAGCTTTTGCCAGGTAAGAAATTACATTCGAGGCTGTTCCTCCAGGGCAACACGAAACCAAAATCAATCCAACAGCTAAATGTACAGGTAATTTAAAAATATAACCTAATGACCAGCCAAGTAATGGCATGATAGTATACTGAAGAAACACCCCCAGAAATACCCATTTAGGAAATTTTATAATTTGCTTAAAATCTTCGAGTTTTAGAGTTAATCCCATGCCTAACATAATTATTCCTAATCCGATGGGAATAAGCTGACCAGAAAACCAGGTAAATATTTCAGGTTTATATAAAGCAATAATGCTGCAAATAATTACCCAAAGTGGAAATGCAGATGTCAGGAATTGTATAAACTTTTTCATTACAATTTTCTTAATTGAACAAATATATAATAGAAAATATAAGGATTTGAATATTTATTTTATTTTATAACGATTTGGTTTAGTTAAGAACATAATATTTTATTATATTTATGTAATAAATAATTTAAACTTAAGAACATGAGAAAGATTTTATCAATTGTTATTATTGCAATTATTTCCATTGCATTTATTTTTACATCGTGTAAAAAAGATAAAGATGACGATACAAGCAATATCGATTTTATTTTAAAATATACATTTCCAATTTCAAAAGACAAAGAATTTGGAGCACAATTTGATAAACAGCTAGATTCGAATAAAACCGAATTTCCGGTTTTACCTGATACTGGAATTTATCACTTTGCCTATGTAAGACTTGATAGTATGAAAAAAGCGCTTTTAAAATCCGATAATTTCGATTATGCGGAAGATTTTAAATGGCAAATTAAAATAATTGATAAGGATGTGCTCAATGCTTTTTGTGCACCTGCAGGTTATATGTATTACTATACAGGATTAATAAAATATTTGGATAATGAAGCCCAGTTAGCCGGTGTAATGGGTCATGAAATGGCCCATGCTGACAAACGGCATGTAACAAAAACCTTAATAATTGCAAATGGAGTTAATTATATGATTGGATTAATTTTAGGTGATGATCCGAGTAAAATGGAAGAACTTATTTCACAATATGCTGCTGGAATAGGTGTATTAAAATTTAGCCGTGAACATGAATACGAAGCTGATGAAATGGCTGTAAAATATACTGCTGATACTGATTATTATCCAAAAGGAATTTCCGGATTTTTTATAAAACTGGAAGCAGAAAAAGAAAAAGGGATAAGGATGCCTGAATTCTTAAGTACTCATCCTAACCCGGGAAATAGATTGGAAGCAATAGATTCGGTATATGTAAGTATTGGCTCACCCCCAGGTGAGTTATTTGAAGAAAGATACCAGGAATTAAAAAGTTATCTGCCGTAGAATAATTATTTGTAAATCATGATAATAAAAAATCCGGCGTAATACCGGATTTTTTATTATATTCGTGTCCCTAAATTTCAGTATAATATATGATTATCGAAACAACTGCATATGCCAGAGCGGGTTTATTGGGTAATCCAACCGATGGATTTTTTGGTAAAACCATATCAGTAATTATCAGAAATTTCGGAGCAAGGGTAACTTTATACCAGTCCCCTGAATTGGTTATCGAAGAGCAGGATGTTGATTTGAATAAATTCAGGAATATCCATCATTTAGCTGAATCAGTAAAGCTTACCGGTTATTATGGCGGAGTAAGATTGATAAAAGCAGCGATTAAAAAATTTTTGGAATATTGCATATCTAATTCTATTAAGCTTGAATCCAAGAATTTTACCATCCGTTATCAAACCTCTATCCCTCGTCAGGTTGGCCTGGCAGGATCGAGTGCTATTGTTACGGCAGTTATGAAGGCATTAATGGAATTCTATAAAATAGAAATCCCTTTGCATATTTTGCCTACATTGGTATTATCAGTAGAGGTTGAAGAACTGGGTATTAACGCCGGTTTACAAGATCGGGTAATTCAAGCTTATGAAGGCTGTGTTTATATGGATTTTAATGAAAAACAAATGAAAGAAAATGGTTTTGGCATATATGAAAAGCTTGATCCGGGTCTATTACCCAATTTATATTTAGCTTATAAAACCGATTTAAGCAAAGTTTCAGGAAAGGTTTTTAGTAATTTAAAAGAACGATTTGAGAGCAAAGACGAATTTACTTTAAAAATTATTAATGAAATAGCCGATTGTGCTGAAAAAGGCAGAAAAGCTATTTTAAATAAAGATTATGTTGCTTTGAACAAATTAATTAATAGGAATTTCGATTTACGAAAAGAAATATTAAATATTTCTGACAGCAATATAGAACTTGTTGAGACCGCCAGGAAATGTGGCGCTTCGGCAAAATTCTCAGGTTCAGGCGGAGCAATTATCGGAATGTATAAAGACGATGAGATGCTACATAAATTAACTATTAATCTGAGAAAAATAAATGCCAGGGTTATTAAACCATATATAATTTAATAAAATATGATTAGAAAAGCAGTCATACCTGCCGCAGGCTATGGAACAAGGTTTTT
>JAFGQQ010000106.1 GCA_016935595.1 Bacteroidales bacterium | reverse complement strand
TTCCAATTATTATATAATTTATTTAAAGCCCGGAATTGTTCTTTTTGCTGATTTGAAAGGCAGAAAAAATATTTAAGGATAATATCCATACAGTAGTGGATATATTCTAAGGTTTTGCACTGGTTTCTTTAAGAATATTATAAAGAAGTTCCCTTGCCCTGAAAAGTTGTGCTTTTACTGTACCAATGGGCAAATTAAGTTCTTGTGCAATTTCTTCATATGAATATTCTTTATAGTACCTTAATTCTACAAGGTTCCGATATCGTGGTTTTAATTTTGACACAACATTCCTAAGTAAAGTTACCTTTTGTGCTTTTATCATGTCTTCCTCGGGAGTTAATACCGAAGATTGAATTGAACTGGCGGCAGTATCTTCCTGTTCTTCGTAAGACTGGTCGATAGAAACATGGTTGCCTTTTCGCTTCCGAATAAAATCAATGCAATTGTTAGTGGCAATTTTAAAAAGCCAGGTACTAAAAGCAAAGGTAGGTGTATACTGTTGTATGTTTTTAAATGCCTTTCCAAAAGCTTCAATAGTAAGATCCTCGGCATCGCTTTTATTATTTACCATTTTTAGAAGCATAAAATAAATAGCATCCCTGTACCTCTCCATCAATTCGGCATAAGCTTTTTGATCACCGCTTATTGCAAGCTGTACTAAGCGATAATCATATTGTGCTTTTTCCGATAAATTTCCTATTATTTCCATGTATTCCTATCCTTTGTAAAAAAATTAGATGCAAAACAAAAAAAGTTAAAAAATGGTAAAACAATATCATATATTAGCGAAGGTAATAATAAATTTTTTTGCTGCAAGCGAATAATGGCATATTTAAAAACAGTTAACTGAATTATCAACCTGAATAAGAATACTCCTGATAAATACCAAATAAAATTATAATCAATAATATAAAACAATGTAATAAAGGTCATATAAAACACTAACCTTGAAAATACCTCGACAGCAAGCCTCGATTTTGATTTTTTTGAATAATATTTACCCGCCTGAAAATGCCTTGATTTTTGTTTACACCAGCTGCTTAAATACTTCTGAGGTACTGATAAAACAATACTATCGGGAGCCATTTCAACACAAGTATTATTTTTAGTTGCTACCTCATTCACAAAAATATCATCATCGCCCGATAAAATTTTGTAATGTCTTGAAAATCCTTTATTTTCAAAAAATAAAGATTTCCGGTAGGCCAGGTTCCTGCCGACTCCCATATATGGCTTTCCCTTCAAAGCAAATCCCAGATATTGAATAGCAATAAACAAATTGTCGAAACGAATAATATTGTTAAGTATTGATTTGCGGGGGAAAAAACCACTGTAACCCAAAACAACAGATTTATCATCAGAAAAATTTGCTGCAATTGCTTTTATCCAGTTTTTCGAAACAGGCTGGCAATCGGCATCTGTTAAGAGGAGCCACTCATTTGTTGCGGCTTTTATGCCAACTGTAAGCGCCAGTTTTTTGCCATGTGTAAACTTATCATCTTTATTTATAAAAGTTACTTTTAAATGAGGGTATTTTTTTTTATATGCCGATAAAACTTCGGCAGTGTGGTCAGTTGAACAGTCATCAACAACAATTACTTCATAATCAGGGTAATCCTGATTTAATACGGAGGGTAAAAACCGATCGAGGTTATATTCCTCATTCTGGGCACAAATTATAACCGAAACTGGTACAATCTTATGTGATGTTTTATTTTTTGGTTTCCTTATTATATTCCCATAAATAAAAATGTAATAATATAACTGTATTAAAAATGAAATAACAAATAATGCAGCTATAATCAAAAATGCAGTGTCAAAATAGTAATTTCCTGTTTGCATACAATTTATTTGATGACAATTATATTAATTTATTTTTGTAAACCAATCAAATCTCTGCTTAATGTAATTAACATTTTGATAACCAAAATCACTATCTTTGAACCCTGATTAAGAAAAATAATGTATTTCAGCATCTTACAAAAAGACAAGCACTCGCAAGCCCGGACAGGAATTATAAAAACAGACCATGGCCAAATTGAAACCCCTATTTTTATGCCAGTAGGAACTGCCGGAAGTGTTAAAGGCATTCATCAAAAAGAGTTAAAAGAAGATATAATGGCTGAAATTATATTAGGAAACACATACCATTTATATCTGCGTCCCGGCACACATGTTATTCATGATGCCGGAGGGCTGCACAGGTTTATGAACTGGGACGGCCCAATACTTACAGATAGCGGTGGTTACCAGGTTTTTTCGTTAGCCGAAAACCGTAAATTAACCGAGGAGGGCGCCTTATTTAAATCTCACATTGATGGATCAAAACATATTTTTACACCTGAGAATGTAATAGACATTCAAAGGTTAATAGGCTCGGATATTATGATGGCGCTTGATGAATGCACACCCTATCCGTGTGATTACAATTATGCAAAAAAATCGATGAATTTAACTCATCGCTGGCTCGACAGGGGCATTAACCATTTTAATAACACCCATCCGGTTTATGGTTTTCATCAATATTATTTTCCAATAGTACAGGGAAGTGTTTACAGTGACCTGAGAAAAGAATCTGCTGAATACGTTGCAAACAAAAACCTTGTTGGTAATGCTATCGGGGGATTATCTGTTGGTGAACCTGAAGATGAAATGTATAAAATGTTGGAAATTGTAAATTCTATTTTACCTGAAAATAAACCACGCTACCTGATGGGTGTTGGTACACCGGTCAATATTCTGGAAGCTATTTCTTTGGGGATTGATATGTTTGATTGTGTAATGCCTACAAGAAATGGAAGAAACGGAATGCTGTTCACCAGTAAAGGCACAATTAATATACGTAATGAAAAATGGAAAAATGATTTTTCGCCTTTAGATGAGGATGGAATTTCTTTTGTAGACACACAATATTCCAAGGCCTATTTACGTCATTTAATTATTTCAAATGAAATTCTTGGGGCAGTGATCGCGAGCCAGCATAATTTAGCTTTCTATCTCAGGCTTGTATATAATGCACGGGAAAAAATAAAATCTGGCACTTATACAGAATGGAAAAATAATACGATTAAAAACCTTCAAACACGGTTATAACTTGTGAATACTAAATTATTAATTATTGACCGCTATATAATAAAAAAATTCCTGGGCACATTTTTTTACGCCCTTATATTGATATTAGCCATAACCATTGCATTTGATATTTCGGAGAAAGTAGATGATTTTATTGAATTGCAATTACCTTTTAAAAAAATTTTATTAGAGTATTATTTAAATTGGATCCCCTATTTTGCTAACTTATTTAGTTCGCTTTTTGTATTTATATCCGTTATCTTCTTCACTTCCAAAATGGCAACAAATACCGAAATTATTGCCATATTAAGCAATGGTATTAGTTTTAGGCGGTTTTTATTTCCCTATTTTATTTCTGCATTATTTATTGCATCACTTTCATTATTTTTAAGTTTATATATTATACCACCGGCAAATAAAACAAGACTTGATTTTGACAATACTTATTTTCGCTCTTTTTATACCAACCGCGACAACGATATTCATAAACAAATAGAGCCCGGGATTTTTGTATATATACAAAGCTACAGCACTATATCAAATGTAGGTTATAAATTTACCGTTGAAAAGTTTGAGAACGGCCAGCTAAAATCAAAACTTATTTCAAATTATGCAAGGTGGGATTCCACAAAAAACTGTTGGACACTTTCAAATTACTATATAAGAAATATAGACGGATTGCATGAATCGATAGAAAAAGGCAGAAGAAAGGATACGGTTCTGAACATAACTCCTGCCGATTTCAGTTCAAGGCTGGATGTGGTAGAAACCATGACCTTGCCTCAATTAAACACCTTTATTAAAAAAGCCCGTTTACAGGGAACCCAGGATATAGTCTCTTTTCTCTTTGATAAACATAGCCGTTTTGCCTATCCATTTTCTATGTTTATACTCACCTTGATAGGCGTATGTGTGTCGTCAAAAAAAATGAAGGGGGGGTTAGGATTTAATATCGGGGTAGGCTTATTATTAAGTTTTTCATACATAGTTTTCATGAGGTTTTCTCAGATATATGCCCTAAGCGGGATATTAAACCCGGGGTTTGCAGCATGGATACCCAATATTTTATTTGGAGTAATTGCAGTATTTCTATACCGTTGGGCAGCAAGGTAAGTTAAAAATCCATATGTTTTATTTGTATTCCATTAAGAGCAGTTAGTTCAGAAAGCATCAGTTCAATCTGGGTTTCGTCACCATTAACTTCTAAAATCATTAAAGCATCAACCAATTTATCATCAACAGGATTTGCAATTCCTAAACGGCTCCTTATTACATTGCCATATGATGACAAAATAGCATGTAAATCATTAATTATAGAAGGCCTGTTTTGAATTAATAATCCGATTATTTTTAAATTATCAGCAGACATATATTATTATTTAGTAATTAAAACACATTTTTTTTACCACCAATCCTTCAACCCGGTTTAGTTTATCTTCCATTTGTATACATTTCTCTTTTTCACCTTTTAATTGAACAATTATAAAAGCATTCCGGCTGCATACTTCCTCTGATAATTCATGAAAGCCCAACCTTATTTTTATACAATCGGCAAATTCGCTCAAAACTTGCTGCGCTTTCCCGGCTTCCTTAATCCTGTCGGTAACATTAATGCCTAAAATAATTAATTCGTTCATAATATTTTTTTTAGAAGTATAAATCACGTTGCCCGTTTTTAATTTTTTCGAGCCTTTGTATTATTTCGTTTTCATATTTTGCATCATTTAACCCGGCCAGGTTTTTCTCAATTACTTTCCAACCTTTATCGGCTGTGTCGGGTTTTGCATAATCAACCAGATATTCGGCAAGAGTTAAAATGGCATTAGGGGTACAAAAGCGTTTAATAAAACCTGGTACCGAAAATTCCATAAAATGTTCACCGGTACGACCATTTCGATAACAAGCGGTACAAAATGATGGTAAATAGCCTCCATCGAGCAATTCGCTAATTACTTCATCAAGAGAGCGTGAATCATTAATAAAAAACTGTTCACGGTTAAGGTTTTGTTTATCGTTTAAAGTATCGGAATAACCACCTAGTTCAATTTTTGTACCACCATCAATCTGGGAAACGCCAAATCGCATAACCTCTTTTCGTATTAAAGGATTTTCGCGGGCAGTAAGTATTAATCCTGTATAAGGCACGGCTAAACGAAGAATTGCTACAATTTTGGTAAAATCCTCATCTGTAACTTTATATTTAAAATCCATATCGACCATTGCAGCATCTTTTAACCTGGGAAAACTGATAGTATGTGGGCCAACATTATAACATGCTTCCAGGTGGTTAGTATGCCTTACAAGACCGAGAACTTCAAAACGCCAGTCGTACAAACCAAATAAAGCGCCAATGCCAACATCATCTATTCCTGCTTCCTGTGCCCGGTCTAACGCTGTTAACCTATAGTCATAATCAGACTTTTTCCCGCTTAAGTGATATATTTTATAAATTTCAGGATGATATGTTTCCTGAAAAACCTGGTAAGTACCAATCCCTGCGCTTTTTACTGTTCTGAAGCCCTGAATATCAAAAGGCGCTGCATTAATATTAACACGCCTTATTTCACCATTTCCCTTTTTTACTTTATAAACCGTTTCAACTGTTTCCTTAATAAACTCGGCCGAATACTCTTTATGCTCCCCATAAACAAGAATTAAACGTTTTTGTCCGTTTTCTTCCAGCGCGGTTGTTTCTTTAATTAATTCTTCATTTGTTAATGTTTTTCGCACCGCTTCGGTGTTTGACACCCTAAAACCACAATATTTGCAATTGTTTGAACACTTATTACCAACGTAAAGCGGGGCAAATAAAACGATTCGGTTACCATATACACGTTCTTTCAAAGTTCTGGCACCTTGTTTAATTTCTTCAACAAGATCAGTATCCTTTACATTTACAAGAATAGCTGTTTCAGCCATCGTTAGACGTTCTTTGTTTAACGACTTGGCAATAATATCTTTAACCTTTTCTTTTGAAGGTTTTGAATTATTTAAAAAATGCCAAATTTCATCGGGATTAATAAATGGCTCCATCCTTCTGTCAGGAATACTTAATTTTTCAGGATTAAATTTCATTCTATTTTTCAGTTAAAATACCAATTCTTCAATATATTCTTTCTCATTCATAAACTGTGTATAATAATTATCTTCATCAGTTTTTATAATCGCCATACGTTTATGAAACTGAATGGTTATGTTTTTAATGATTTCTTGTATATTTATTTTATTTATAAACCAAACAAACACAAATTGGCGATTATTTTCATTGTTTCTATTCTTTATAATATATGCTGCACCTTTAAACCTTTCTTCATTAATAACCGAACTTACAACATATGAACCCGAAGGTGGTAAAAGCTTATCGATGCATTCAATAACTATTTTTATACCTGTTTGTTCACTTTTATTAAGTATAGCTTTTATTTTTCCAGAAACAAAATAATAGCTGTCGAGATAAGCATTTGCTTTTTGAATATACCCGTCATTTATTGCCGCCCTAATTTTAGTTGAACTAATTGTTTCGTGATGTAACTCCTGTTCGGGAATTTCTTCAACTTCAAAGCCAAATTTTTCTTTCTGTTGAAACAGATAGTGATAATCGCCGGTGCGGTTATGGCCAAAATGATGATTAAACCCTACAACAATTACTTTTGCATGAAGTTTATCGACTAGAAATTTTTGAACAAATTGCAGAGAGGAAACCATTGAAAATTCTAATGTAAAATTAATAATAAATAAATGGTTGAGCCCCGCTTCACTGAGCAATTGAATTTTTTCTTCCAGCGAATTAATAAATTTGAGGCCTTTACCTTGTTCATTTGGATAAAGGACTTTTCGTGGATGAGGAAAAAAAGTTATAAGCACTGATTCCCCGTTAATATCAGAAGCAATTTTATTGATCCTGTTTATTATCGCTTTATGCCCGATATGCACCCCATCGAACGAACCGGTAGTTACAACGGGATTTTTAATATTAAAACCATCCTCAAAACTTCTGTATATTTCCATTATTAAAGAATAAACATTAACCAGGGTTATTGGCTTTAACAAAAAATGCCACTTTTTCAAGCGATGTAATCATGTCATATTCGTCGAGGTATACCTGTGAAGGGACATTTAGAAAGGCAGAAGTAAAATTAAGGATACCTTTAATACCGCTTAAAACCAATTTTTCGGCAACTTCATTAGCCTGTTCGAGAGGCACGGTAATAATTCCAATAGTAATTTTATTTTTTTTTACTACTTCCTCAATATCATTCATATGGTAACAAAAAACTCCAGAGATTACCTTATTTACTTTGTCAGGGTCAATATCGAAAGTAGCAACAATATTTAACTTTGGCCTTTTTCCATTAAAATATGCGGTTATTGCCCTTCCCAGGTTGCCAATTCCAATAACAGCGACATTTTGTCCATTTTCCGTATCAAGTATTTCTCCAATAATCCCGATCAATTCTTTAATATCATAACCTTTTCGCAAAATGCTTGAATATCCGATAAGCATTAAATCACGCCTTACCTGAACTGCGGTAATATTGTGCAGGCTGGCCAGGTCGTGCGAATAAATATGTGTCCTTCCCTTTGATAAAAGATCAAAAAGTGTGCGCCTGTATTCACTCAAGCGGGCAACTGTCCTTTCCGGTAGATTTTTATTCAACATAAATAATTTTCTATTTCTGAAGTTTTACAATAAATATACTCCCTTTATCAGGTGTACTAATAAGGTTAATATCGCCATTATATAAGTTGGTAATATTTTTTACAATTGATAAGCCCAAACCGCTACCGGATATATTTTTTGTTTTATCATTTTTAATTCTCACAAATTCCTCAAATACTTTTGAAATTTGTTCCTGTTCAATTCCAATACCGGTATCTTCAACAATTATTTCGATGTATGTGCCACTTTCTTTTATTTCACATTTTACAGAACCTTCATTTTTATTATATTTTATTGCATTCGAAATTAAATTATTAAAAATAATTTCAATTTCCTCAGGATCGGCCTGCATAAGGATTCTTTCTGCACAATCGAGTTTAATCTTAATATCTTTTTGGATTGCATAAGGCATCATTGTATCAACAGCAGTCTGCGCAATCGGTACAATATCAATTTCATTTAATTCCCTGCTCTTTTTGTTAGAGTCTAATTTTGTAAAATCGAGCATATCCATTATTAAATTTCGCATGGCACTAATCCGGGATAATGAACGGTTAATAATTTCCTCGTAATCTGAAATGCTATCCCCTGCCTGTTTTTCTTTCATCATCTTAAGATAACCTTCGACAGCATTGAGTGGCGTTTTTAATTCATGTGACAATACAGTTAAAAATTGAAACCGTATCTGTTTACCTTCTTTATTAAGCTTTTTTGTCATTTTACGCAGGAAATAATGCTTAGTCACATTTTCCATCGAGGCTTTTAATTCCTGCGGGGTAAAAGGTTTAGGCACAAAATCGTATGCGCCAAAAGTAGTAGCCTTAACAGCCAGTTCAAGAGATGCATATGAAGTAATCATAACAACAAGAATTTCCGGATAATTTTTATTAATTTTTTCAAGTAAATCAACACCATGAATTCCCGGCAACTTATTATCAAGCAATACCACTTCAGGCACATTAACTTTAATTACATCAAGAGCTTCTTCGCCAGTGGCGGCTTCCATAACATCAAATGCTATGTCTTCGTCCATAAATGGATAATCGACCTTAAATTTATCAAGGATACGTTTTACCCCTGAACGAATACCAAACTCATCATCAACTACAAGTACTTTTAAATATTCCATTAATGAAGTAATTTTTCAATTTCATTTTTAATCCTCTCTGGTAATATTCCTTTTTCAAGGTATAAATCAGCTTTAATCCAATTTTTTTCTTCCTCCGATTTAAGCCCAAAACTGATTCCGGTTTCTGAAGCCACTGCTGTAGCAATAATAACAGGTGTTTTAGGATATAACTTTTTAAGTTTATAACTTAAAACAAACCCACTATCGTTATTTTCCATCATTAAATCAAAAACGGCTAAATCGGGTTGTATTTCGTTAAGAATTTTCTCAGCTTCTTTCTGACTTTCGGCTACTATAACTTCATAACCGGCTTTTTCCAGGTAAAATTTTATTTGGAAAAGGTAATCTGGATCATCATCAGCAATTAATATTCGATATTTTTTATTCATAATTCATGCCATTTCGTGGTAATTTAATTTCAAATGTGGTACCTGTAGGCCCTCTGTCTTTGTCAGCATTTGATTCAACAGATATTTGCCCCTTATGCATTTTTACTATTCCATAAGCAGTTGCGAGTCCTAGGCCTGTGCCAAAACCAATCCCTTTTGTAGTAAAGAAGGGTTCAAAAAGCTTGTCTATATCTTCTTTAGCAATTCCAACACCGGTATCTTTTACAATTATTTTTATATCATCAAATATTTCGACCAGTTCAACAGTAAGTTCTCCTCCGTTAGGCATTGCTTCAATGGCATTTTTCATTAAATTTGTAATAACCTGGATGATCTGGTCAAAATCGAGAATAGCATTCTGATTGCTAAGTTTTCGTAAAAAATTGAGTTTAATATTCTTTGGAATTATTACTGAATTAAAACATTGCTGTATTAATTCAACCAGGTTGATCTCCTTTGGGTTAACCTGGTTTTTGCGCGCAAAATTTAATAATCCGCTTACAATTTTTTTACACCGGTTTGCCTGCTCAACAATGAGTATGAGATCGTCATATTGTTGTGAATCCTTATTGGTTTCCTCAAGTAATATATTACTATACATTATTAATACACCCAATGGATTGTTTAATTCATGGGCAATTCCGGCAGACAACTGGCCCATTGTAGCTAATTTTTCTGCTTGTTTCAGGGTTTGCTGAACAGATGCCAATTGTTGATTTGATACTTCGAGGTCTTTAATTGACTTATGTAATTTTTCGATGGTATATGGCAGGCACATTTCCGTTTCAGCCAATCCGTTAATTATGGCGATGGCATGTTCCCTGCAAGTATCATAACCACAGGCACCGCAATCTAAATGGTCATTTTCATCAATTTTTCCCATTCTTATAAGTACCTTTTCTATTTCTTCATCAGTTGGTGATCCCACTGATTGTTCCTGAACAGGAAACCTGCACGAAAAATCGAGTGTTTTATATTCTTCAATCTCATCATTCCATTGTTGAATGTTAATTGAATTTAGTTTATCCTTAACATACCTGTTGACCATTGTACCCTTAATATATTTGTTTGAATCATCAGTCATTCCAGGCCCTAAAATACATCCTTCACAACATAGCAACTCAAGATGGTTGGTTTTATTTAACCCGGAATCGAACTCCTTTATTGCATCCTGAAAATTAATGCGCCCTTCAGCGACAATCACATCATTTTCGAGAATATCATTCGAAACATCCGATGTTTGCACCAACCCATGGCTTACCGGAAAAATTGCCCCTCGTCCGGCCAGTGGCGGATCAAATTCAACAGGAACAATATTATTTAAAAGACATTTGTTACGTTCAAATAGCTTCCTCAATTCGGCAAAAGTAATTACTTCATCAACTTCTTTACTTTCATCTTTTTTAGCAACACAAGGCCCGATAAAAACAGTTTTTATATTCTGGCCATATTTTTTACGAACCACCTTTGCCATAGCAACTACAGGTGAAACAATAGGGGCCAGGTTTTTAACAAGGTTAGGGTAATAATGGTTAATATAGGATACTATACCGGGACAATCGCTTGAAATATACCTATTTTTACTGTCGTTTTTCCAAAGTTTATTATATTCTATTGCAACAAGGTCAGCACCAAAAGCCACTTCACAAACACGGCTAAATCCCATTGCTTTAACAGTGCCAACAAACAATTTATAGTCTTCATATTCCTGAAATTCGGCAGGAAAACTTGGGGCAATAAGTGCAATAACTTCCTTTCCGGATTCCAAAAGGCTGGCTACTTCATCAACAGATTGCCGGTACAATTTAGCGCCCTGGCTGCAGACACGGGTACAGTTACCACAACCAATACATCGTTCAGTAATAATTTGGGCCTGGCCATTTATAATTTTAATGGCTTTTGCAGGACATTCACGAACACAGGTATAACAAACCCTGCATAAATCAGGTATTGTATAAACCAGTTTATTTTCGGTATTGAAATCCATTAAAATTCTATCTCTCTTTTTAAGTTAATACTATCTTTTTAGAATATGTTGTATAAAAAACTTCAGCCTTTTCCTTTTCTTGTGAGTTAAGTATATTGTATATTTCAACAGCTGATAAGTTTTTATGGGCAACTTTAATCATTTCTTTTTCATCTATTTTATATACCAATTTTTTTCTCTCCCTTATATTGTCTTCAGAACATCCCAGGGGCTGTCCCCCGCCGTTAACACATCCCTGGGGACATGCCATAATCTCAATAAAATCAGGATTTTCTTCTTTATTTAAAACTTTTTCAAGATAATTTAATGCATTTTTTAATCCGCTGATTGCTACAAATGAATAGATATTTTTATTAATTTCTATATTAATTTTTTTTAAACTCTCATTTGAGCGTAAAGACTCTATTTGCATTTCAGGCAATTCGGCATTACTTAGTTTAAAATATAAAGACCTGATTAAAGCTTCGGTAATTCCACCAGAAACAGCTGCAAGCATTCCTGAGGAACTATTAATACCTGACGGATAATCGGCATTTTCATCCTCCATGCTTTGAATTTCAATCCCACATAAGTCAATTAATTTAATTAGTTCACGTGTAGTTAAAACAACATCAATATCAGGAATCCCGTTGCGGAATAATTCTGCCCGGTTTATTTCCTGCTTTCTGCTTATGCAAGGCATTATTGAAACTGAAAAAATATCCTTTTCCTTATCATTTGCTTTTACCGAAAAATAATTTTTAATAAGGGTACCGAGTATTTGCTGATAGGATTTATTTATGCCCAGATAAGGAATCATTTCAGGCAGGAATTGTTCAATATATGTAACTAATGACGGGCATTGTGCAAGAATTAAAGGTAAGCCGGATTGAGTTTTTCTTTGTATAAGTTCATCAGCAATATTTAGTACAGATAAATCAATACCAAGCGATGATTGTATTATACAATCGAATCCTATCTTACGCAAGGTAGCATTAAGTTTTCCGGCAATATCCTTTCCTGGTTTAATGTTATATGCCTCAATTACAGCAAGTATAACAGAAGGGTCATATTGAACATATACTTTTTTATCGGGATTGTGAATGGCAAGAAAAACTTCATCAATATTGTCCTTCTCACATAAAGCTCCGGTTGGGCATACAAGAATACACTGTCCGCATTCAACGCAACTCGATAAGTTCATTGATTTACTTAGAGCAGTATCAATTTGAACATTTTTACCCCTGCCTACAAAATCAATTGCAGATACACCCTGCTGTTCTTCACAAATACGGACACACCGGCCACATAAAATACACTTGGCCGGTTCGCGAACAATACCCGAACTTGACCGGTCAATACGAGGCTTATTTTTATTTCCGGTAAACCTTCTTTCTTTAATATCCAATTCGGCAGCTAATTGTTGAAGCTCACAGCTTTTATTACGGATACAATACAAACAATTATCGGGATGGTTTGCCAGTAATAATTCAAGAATTACTTTCCTGGCCCTAATAACACGAGGTGAATGTGTTTTAATTTTCATAAATTCTTCCACAGGAAAAGAACAGGCAGTAACCAGGTTTTTTTTACCTTCCACCTCAACAACACACATCCGGCATGCCCCGGTAGGTGAATAGTTTTTCATATTACATAAAGTAGGAATCTTAATTCCATGCTTTTTTAATGCGTTGAGAATTGTTTCACCCCTTTTTACCTGGTAGGTTTTATTATTTACTTCAATTATGACTGACATATATGTTTATTCAGTTAAAACTGCATTAAACTTGCAAACATCAAAACATACGCCACAACCAATACATTTTTCGCTGACAATAAAAAATGGTGAACGTTTTGTGCCAATAATAGCATCTGTTGGGCATTTTCCGGCGCATAATGCACAACCAGTACATTTATCCACATCAATATAAAAAATCCTCAATTCCTTACATACTCCGGCTGTACAAGTTCTTTCATAAATGTGCTCCTCATATTCGTCCCTGAACCATCTTAAAGTACTTAATACAGGGTTGGGGGCAGTTTGTCCAAGTCCACACAGGGAAGTGTCCTTTAAAACTTCGGCCAATGTTTCAAGGTAAATAACCCCTTTAAACCTCTCTAAAGTTTTTAATCCTGATTCCTTTTCAGGCTTTTTAGTAATATTATCAAGAATTTCATACATCCTTCTTGAACCTTCCCTGCATGGAATGCATTTTCCGCAGCTTTCGTATTGAATAAAATTAATGAAATATTTAGCCAAATCAACCATACATGTATCTTCTCCCAATACCATAATACCAGCAGAACCCATCATAGTATTTCGTTCTTCAAGAGGTTTAAAATCAAACGGGATATCAATTTCGGAAGCTGGCAGGCAACCGCCTGAAGGGCCTCCTATATGAATGGCTTTAAGTTTACTTTTTTCTTTTGTTCCTCCCCCGATATCGTAAATAATGCTTTTAATTGAAGTGCCCATAGCAATTTCAGCAACTCCCTGATTTATAACATTCCCGGACAAACCTACTATTTTTGTACCTTTACTTTCGGCCAGACCAATTGATTTAAACCAATCGGGGCCGTTTAAAATAATATCCGGTAAATTGCAGATAGTTTCAACATTATTTATCACAGTAGGTTTACCAAATAAACCTGAATCGGTTGGGTAGGGAGGTTTTGGAACAGGCATTCCCCTTCGCCCCTCAATACTTCGGATTAGTGCTGTTTCTTCACCACAAATAAATGCGCCGCCCCCTTTTACAATTTTTATGTTCAGGTTAAAACCACTGTTAAAAATATTATGGCCTGTAAAACCATATTCACCAGCCTTTTGAAGTGCTCTCTCAAGTCGTTGGATGGCCAATTTATATTTATTTCTTACATAAATATAAGCCTTTGAGGCATTAATCGCATATGAGGCAATTAAAATTCCTTCAATAATTTTAAAGGGGTCGCCTTCCATAATAAATCGTTCCATATAGCTTCCGGGATCGCTTTCATCGGCATTACAAATAAAATAACGGTGTTCCTGAGTTGAATTTAAAGCATACTTCCACTTCTTGCCAGTGAAATATCCGGCCCCTCCCCTTCCACGTAATTCACTTTTATCGATGATATCGCAAACTTCAACATATTTATAGCCGGTTATAACTTTATAAAAAGCTTTAAATCCGCCATTAATTATGTAATCGTTTATTGATAATGGATCCTGAATTCCACAATTTTTTATAACCCTACGGATTTGATTTTTAAAAAATGGTATTTCGTGCAAAAAAGGAACACCCTCCCATGGTTCAAGATTGGAATTATTAACCTGTGCTAGAATATGCTCTTCTAAGACAAAATTTGCCAAAATGCTGTCTATTATTGAAGACAGGTTTTCACTATTTACATTTTTACAGACCAAACGGCATTTACCCGGCAACTGGATTTGCATGGAGGGTTCAATTTCAAATAAGCCCAAATCACCAAGTTTAATTATTTCAGCCTCTAATTTTTTTTCAGCCAAATAGGCTTTTAAAGCCTTCTCAACTTTTTCAATACCGGCAATTTTACTTACCGTATTATAATTCAGGTAAATAATGATTTTATCAGATTTTCCTGTAATTATTTGATTTAAGCTTTCCTGGTCATCGACAGGAATATTCAGAATGAAATGATTCAAGACCAGGTCCTTTTCAATATTTTGTTTTATTGCATTCATTCCGGCCATTCTGAATTCAAACATTTATCAATAATTTCTGCGACTTTTTCAGGATTGGCCTGGGGAAAGAATTTACCATTCACACAAATCACAGGAGCTAATCCACATGCCCCCAAACAAGGTACTGTTTGAAAGCTGAACGTTCCATCCCGTGTAATTTCGCCTTCCTTAATGTTTAATTTTTTCTCTATTTCCTTAATAATGAGTTTTGAACCCTCAACATGACAAGCTGTTCCATCACAAATCTCAATATGGAACTTACCCCTTGGGTCAAAACAAAACTGGTTATAAAATGTAGCTAGTCCGTATACTTTACTCGCAGGAAGCCGGAGATAGCGTGAAACCCTTACAATTGATTCTTCGGACAAATAACCTGCGCTATCCTGAATTTCCTGTAAAATTGGGATCAAATCCTCTCTTCGGGCATTTGGATATATTTTAAATAAAGCCTCAAAATCAATTTTCATATGCTTGATTTTTCCCAGAATTTTCAAATATACAAAATATACTGTTAATTAAAAAACAGTGTTAAATGATTAACAACATATATATGTTTAAAAAAATATATTATTTTTGAATAATATGTAAAACTGGCCAAAAAATCAGATTTTTCCTGTTATGAACACAAAACACCAGATTATTATTTGCATGGGGAGTTCATGTTTTGCGCGTGGCAATAATGAAACACGTAAAATTATCCAGGATTTTATTGCTGACCACCAGCTTGAAAACAAGGTGGAATTCAGTGGCAGTCATTGCTTCTCAAATTGTAAAGACGGGCCGGTAGTTCAAATTGATGGGGAACTTTTTAAAAACATTACGAAAAACAACATTATTGAAATACTAACTGAACGCCTGATATTATAAAAGAACAGGAATGTTTTAAGATTAATACTAAAAATCAAAAAAATACCTTCAACATGGGCAACCAAAAAATCATTCATATCGATTTAAAAAAATGCACGGCATGTTATGCCTGTTTAAGGGTTTGTCCGGTAAAAGCAATAGTAGTAAAAAACAACCAGCATTACCCTGAAGTTATGCACAACCGTTGTATTGGTTGCGGGAGTTGTGTCTCGGCCTGTCCTGTTAATGCAATTTCCTACTCAAACTCAATAAATGAAGTTAAAACTCTGTTAAAAGAACCTAATAATGTGGCCGCTATAATAGACCCTGCAATATCAAGCGAATTTACAGATATAACTGATTATCGGAAATTTGTTGGAATGATAAGGGCAATGGGGTTTAAATATGTAATAGATGCTTCGTTTGCTGTTGATTTGGTAGCCAAAAAATACAACGAACTTTTAAACAATTTTAAAGGAAAATATTATATCTCATCAAATTGCCCTGCTGTAGTTGAATTTGTGGAAAAATTCCAGCCTGAGATTGCCGATAACCTTGCCCCTATTGTATCGCCCATGATTGCCTCTGCAAAAATAACTAAAAAACTTTATGGCGATAACACCCAAATTGTTTATATGGGGCCATGTATTGCTGCAAAAATGGAAGCCGAAAGGTATTCAGGTGATGGTAAGGTTAATGCTGTAATTACTTTTTCAGAACTAAGGGAACTATTTACAATTTATAAAATTGAGGAAAAATCTCTTGAATATTCAGATTTTGACCCGCCATTTGGTTTTAAAGGAGCTTTGTATCCAATAAGTAAAGGAATTATAGAGGCTGCAGGATTAAACCAGGATCTGGGACGCAACTTGATTATTACCAGTGAGGGAAAAAGCAATATGCTTGAATCTGCAAAAGCATTCAAATCGGATATTGAAAAAATCAGGGCCCATTTTAATGTTTTTTATGATGAAGGCTGTATTATGGGACCGGGCAATACAAATAAAGCCAATAAATACGTCAAACGATCAGAAGTAATCAAATATACCAATAAAAGATCTAAATTATTGGATATGGTCTTATGGAAAAAAGAAATTGAGAAATTTTCGGACATTGACCTGTCTGCTGTTTTTAAACCAAATGACCAGCGTATAAAGCATCCTTCGGAAGAGAAAATAAATGAAATTTTAAAAATTATAGCCCGCGACTCTAAAGATCAAAAAACAGACTGCATGGCTTGCGGATATGAAACATGCAGGGAATTTGCAATATCAGTCGCAAAAGGTTTGGCAAAAACAGATATGTGCCTCACATATGCACTTAAAAACCGACAGGATTATATTAAAACACTTACGGCAACAAATGAAAAACTTTTAACGGCTCAGAAAGCGCTTGAAAAATCGGAAAAACAAACCAAGCTCGAAAAAGAAACAGCCCGGGAAGCCTCAGAAATTACAAATTCGATGTTGCAAAAACTAAGGGCTGGTGTGCTTATTATGGATAAAGACCTGAAAATTATTCAGTCAAATAAAAAACTTATTGAAATGCTTGGAGAAGATGCCAAAGCTATTGATGAAGTTATTCCGGGACTGGTAGGTGCAGATATAAAAACACTTTTACCTTACAATATATATAATTTGTTTCAGTTTGTATTACAAAACAATGAAGACATACATAGCCGGGATATGGAACTTGATAACAACCTGGTTAATGTTTCGGTATTTGCAATACGTAAAGGAAAAATTGTTGGGGCTATTCTGCGTGATATGCAACTACCCGATGTTCAAAAAGATGAGGTAGTAAGGCGTGTAACCGATGTTATTGATAAAAATCTTGAAATGGTCCAAAAAATGGGATTTATTTTAGGCGAAAGCGCTTCTGAAACCGAAAAGATGCTCAATTCTATTATTGAACTGCATAAGTCAAAAAAAGAAAATTAGCCCCTCAATAAACCAATTATAATGAACCAGGAATTTTTCGTTGAAATATATTGTTCTCAAAAAAATCATGATTCAGAAAGAATCTGCGGGGATTTTTTTCTTTCCGAAAAAATAAAGGAAGAAAACAGGGTAATTTGTGTATTGTCTGACGGGCTTGGACATGGCGTAAAAGCAAATATTCTTGCTACCCTGACTGCAAAAATGGCGCTTAATTTCACACGGGAACACAAAGATTTTAAAAAAACTGCCGAGATAATAATGAATACTTTGCCCGAATGCAGTGACAGAAAAATTAATTATGCCACATTTACGATTGTAGATATTGAAATCAATAGAAAGACATACATCCTTGAATATGATAATCCCGGATGTACAATTTTTCGAAGCGGGAAAGTATTCAACCCCGGCTGGAAAGAAATATTATTGGAAGGAGAAAAAAATGCAGGAAAAAAACTGCGGGTTTCAAGTTATTATCCGCAAAAAGAAGACCGTATTTTAATATACTCCGATGGGATTACCCAGTCAGGTATGGGAGGCAAAAAATATCCTTTTGGATGGGGACTTGAAAATACAAATGATTTTGTTGAAAAAATGATTCAAAACAATCCAACTATATCAGCATTTAAGTTAGCCTCGAAAATTGTTAACATGGCCAATCAAAATGACGGCTATCATTCAAAAGACGATACCAGTTGCGCTTCAATCTATTTTAGGAATCCCAGAAAACTAATTATTTCTACCGGGCCACCTTTTAATGAAAAAAAGGACAAGGAATTTACTGAACTCATTAAAAAATTCGATGGAAAAAAAATTATATGTGGGGCAACAACTGCCGACATAATTGCCCGGGAATTAAACCTTACAATCCGCGATAATTTTGATTTTACCGATGACGACCTCCCTCCTACATCATCGATGGAAGGATTTGAGCTTATTACAGAAGGAATTTTAACTTTAAGTAAAATAGCCAGAATATTGAACAAATATGACAAAAGTTATGCACTTGGAACAGGCCCGGCAGACCAGATCATTAAACTTATGTTTAAAAGTGATGAAATTCAATTTTTAGTTGGCACAAAAATTAATATTGCCCACCAGGACCCAAATATACCTATGGAACTGGAACTAAGGCGCACAGTAGTTCACCGCATTGCCCGCGAACTTGAAGGAAAGTTTTATAAAGAGGTTAAAATGACTTTTATTTAATACAACTTCCTCGTATTGAATTCAATATCCGTAACCTCAATTTCAATATACCTGAAGTCACCTTCTTTCAATTTATAAATAGCAGGGCCTTTACAAGGCAACCTATAACCGTTAAATTCGGCATACTCCTCAATTGGTGTTTCCCATCTTTCATAAATTGGCCTGCCATTTTCCTTTTTCATATATCTCTCAGCCACAATATTTACTATCTTACCTTCATTATCAAAGAAAAATACCGCTTCAGCCCTAATCCCTTCCCATTCAAGAATTCCTTTAACGGTTAGTGCATCCATTTCTTCCCATGTAACAAAACTGCTCAAAGCCACAGAAGGAAACCAAAGCATTTCGGCCAAATAACGCAACAGTTCTGCCTGGTCTAATTCTGGACCCTTTTCATTGCCAATAGTAATTAAACCCATCAATTTTATTTTCAGGTTACCATTACCATCAAATTTATCAACTCCTGAAATAAAGAGCAAAGGAGAAGGTTTTATCATCCCTTTCCAAAAAAAGAAAGGTTTGTCGGCTAAAAAATACTCATTGGCTTCTAAATCAAACCAAGTCCCGCCCTGCTTAGTCATAATCCGTCCTTTTTGCTTTAACCTTACTGTTTTTATTACTGGTTTACCAACACAACCTGTATATTCGAGGTATTTTTGTAAAACCAATGGCAAATGCCTTATATCGTCCCTTTGCAAAACCGGAATATTTTCAAAAATAACTTTATTGAATGCCTCTTTAACCTGCTTTTTAAAACTTTTTGCCATAATTACATTTGTATTAAAAATTACTATTAATCCAATTAGCACATAAAATGTATATTTTTGTTTTAAAGACTTTATAGCTTTCATTTTTCAATTTCCTTAATCCTCTCTACCAGTTTATTTATGTTATGATTAAAACTTGCCATTTCATTTTTGCTTATTCCGGCAAATAAGCTGGTAACATAATCGCTTTGCCATTTCTGGTTTTCTTCCCCGACAAAATACCGAACATGTTTTCCGGTTAGTGCCAATCGCTGAATGCGTTTATCATTTGGGTCAGGCACAATGATTAAAAACCCCCTTTTTTGGAGTTCAAGTGCCAATCGTTTCATGTTTTGCCTTGAAGTTCCATAAGCGCATGCAACCTCAGTAATAGCAGGCAATTTGTTTACAAACACCCTGGTTAGCAAAACCAACAGCATCCATTGTTTGGTAGTAATCCCCACTTTAGCCATCATTATTTTATCGGCATTGTTTTGCCAATGCTGGGCAATAAAGAATATATTACCAAATATATTAAACATATCTTCCATACATCATATTTTATTATATTTTATTTTTTAGGTAATATATTACCTTTTGCAAATATAATGAAATATTTTTTTCAACCAATAATTATTTTATCTCTGCATAAGTGCAACTATCTTTTATTTATTATGTCATTCATCAAAAATCTTTATTAAATGTACAAATACACTCTTAAACCCAAAAAATCAATACTTTATATTGCTTTAACAGTATTCATCTCTTATAATATCTTTGGTTTAGAAACCTATTATCAAACTATAAAAGGCAAAGTTGTTGAACAGAACACCGAATTCCCATTAATCGGGGCAACTGTTGTCTTGGTTGGTTCAAATCCGGTTATTGGCACTGTCACTGATACAGATGGACATTTTAGACTGGAAAACGTGCCTGTCGGCCGCCAAAGTTTACAGATAAATTATCTGGGATATAAGCCTCGCCTTATAAATAATATCGTTGTTATATCAGGAAAAGAGGTAATATTAAATATAACAATGGAAGAAAACATAATACAAGGGGATGAAATAATTATTAAAGCAAATGGAAGAAAAGACAGGCCTGTTAATGAAATGGCTTTAATCAGCGCAAGATCATTTACAGTTGAAGAGACTGAACGTTATGCAGGAAACTGGCTCGATCCTGCACGCATGGCATCAAGTTTTGCAGGGGTTATGTCAGCCGCCGACCAAACAAACGATATTATCATCCGTGGAAATTCCCCGACCGGTTTACTTTGGAACCTTGAAGGAATAAATATCCCAAATCCTAATCATTTCGGAGGAATTGGAACAACTGGCGGGCCAATCAGCATGCTAAACACAAATGTTTTAAGCAACTCCGATTTTTATTCAGGAGCCTTTCCCTCTGGTTATGGCAACGCTATTTCAGGTGTATTCGACCTTAAAATGCGAAGTGGCAATAACGAAAAAAGGGAATATATCGCCCAGGTCGGAATGAACGGATTTGAATTAGGGGCTGAAGGGCCAATATTTAAAACATTAAATTCTGGTAAAAATCCTACTTTTTTAATTAACTATAGATATTCGACATTAAGCGTTTTTGATAAACTCGGCATTAATATGGGTATCGGTGCCACTCCATATTACCAGGATTTAAGTTTTAAACTTGATTTACCGGGAACAAAATATGGAAGGTTTACCCTTTTTGGCCTGGGAGGCGAAAACCATATTGAATTTAACAGTACAGACACCATAATTCCGGTTAAACAAATAGCACAAAATCTTTATGGTGTTGAAGACACTACAATTGTCAGGACCGATTATACTTATTTTTCATCATTATTAGGTGTTATCGGGCTATCTCATACTTATTTTTTTAACGAAAATACTAGAATTAAATCCACATTAGCTGCTTCATATACCGGTGGCGGAGCTGAAAATAGGGGGAAAAAATACGATGAGATAAACTACATTTATGGTGATAATATGAACGAAACAAAATATTCGCTCAATATAAAATTAATGAATAAATTAAATGCGAAAAATAATTTTGAAACCGGTTTAAATATAGACTACTATCTGTTTACGTATATCGATAGTTTTTATAATAAGAAATATGATTCATTTTTTAATAATTATAAAACATCAGGTAATGAAATGTTTTTATACCAGGGAAATGTTTTATGGAAAAATAAGCCGAACGAAAAGACCACTTTTGTTATCGGTTTAAATTTTATGCAAAATTCCCTAAATAAAAATTATTCAATTGAACCACGTATAAGCGCTGAATGGAATATCACAAAAAACAGATCAGTAAGTATTGGTTACGGAATGCATAGCCAGTTGCAGCCGAGGTTAGTATATTTCATCGAAACATTAACCGACTCAGCAAATTTTGAATACAAAAAAACCAACACCAATTTGGGTTTCACCAAAAGTCATCATTTCGTGTCGGGGTATAATCTTAAATTTAGTGATAATTTAAGGTTAAAAGTCGAAGCTTATTATCAGCATCATTTTAACATTCCGGTGAAAGAACTCCCTTCTTATTTTTCATTAATTAATTATGGGACCAGTGCATATCAGGATTATGATTTTGACAGCCTTGTTAATAAAGGAACAGGAAGAAATTACGGCCTGGAAATTACCATTGAGCGGTTCCTGGCAAATAATTTCTATTATACATTTACTGCATCACTGTTTGATTCGAAGTATACAGGCAGCGATGGTACTGAACGAAATACAGTATTTAATGGCAATTATGTATTTAATGCTCTAGGTGGTTATGAATTTAAATTTAAAAACCAGCATTCACTGGCTATTAATTTAAAAGGTGTTTGGGCAGGAGGTTTAAGACAAATTCCGGTTTTGCTTGAAGAATCGTTTCAAAAAGGTTATGCTGTATATGACTATTCAAAAGCTTTTTATGAAAGGAATGAATCGTATTACAGAATAGATATAGCATTCTCATACATAATTAACCGTTCGAAAAGTACTCATACCCTTACACTCGATATAAGAAATGTGACAAATCATATTAATCCGTTTATTCAGGACTTTGATATTGAAACCGGGAAAATCGAAAAATTGTCACAACTCGGTTTTGTGCCTGCAGGTATTTACAGAATAAATTTTTAACAGTATCAGGGTATTATAAATTGAAATTGTCTAATAAGATATAAATTTATCCTAATGATAAAACATGCAAATCTTGTTGCTTTCTGTTTAATATGTTCTATTAATTTGGCCTATAGCCAGCATAATCAAACTGTCAAAGGTTCAGTAGTTGACCAGAATTCAGGGTTTCCGCTGGCAGGCGCAGCCGTTGTTTGGGTAGGTTCTGATCCAATAGTTGGCGTTGTAACCGATATTGACGGGAAATTCAGATTGGAAAAAATACCGGTAGGGAGGCAAAGTTTCCAGGTTAGTTATTTAGGTTACGAAACTGCTGTTATAAGAAATATTTATGTGATTTCAGGCAAAGAAACCGAGCTTATTGTTAAATTGGAAGAAAGAATCATCGAAGGAGAAGAAATCATAATAAAAGCCTTTGGTAAAAAAAACAAACCAATTAATGAAATGGCGGTAATCAGCGCCCGGTCGTTTTCCATTGAAGAAACCGAACGCTATGCTGGGGGCATTGGCGACCCTGCCCGCATGGCATCAAATTTTGCCGGGGTTTCGACTTTAGGTACCCAGATTAATGACATTGTCATCAGGGGAAATTCGCCCATAGGTTTACAATGGAAAATGGAAGGCTTAACTATTCCCAATCCAAATCATTTTGGAACAATGGGAGGTTCCGGGGGCACCATCAGCATGCTTAATAACAATGTATTACGTAACTCCGATTTTTATACCGGTGCTTTCCCTGCTGAATACGGCAATGCACTTGCCGGCGTGTTCGACCTGAATATGCGGAACGGAAATAATGACAAAAGGGAATATCTTGCCCAAATGAGCTTTAACGGCCCTGAAATTGGAATTGAAGGACCTGTTATTAAAAATAAACAATCCTCCTATATGGCAAATTATCGTTCTTTTTCGCTGGCTATTTTTAATAAGCTTGGATTACAGATTGGAACACCTGCCATACCTTTTTACCAGGACTTAAATTATAAAATTACCATACCTACAAAAAAAGCCGGCCAGTTTTCTCTTTTTGGTATTTATGGGAAAAACACCATAAATGACGAAAATGTTACCGACTCTGTTTATGACAGTTTTAATAACCATGCAGAGATGTTTTTCTCTGGAATTAAAAATACTGCTGTTATAGGAGAGAACAGTAGTTTAACCACCACTATTGGATATTCCGCCTGTGATAACAAATCTGGTAATTTAATTACAAAAAACAATGAAAAACTGCATGATGGGGAATACATTAATAATGAAAAATCAATACAGGTAAACACAGAATACAAAACCAGGATAAATCCCCGTAATAATATAAAAACCGGCATAAACTATAAAAAATATTTCTTCTCTTATTATGAAAAATTTTTTCTTCCCAACTCTAACCTATATAAATCTAATTTAGATATTGAAGGACAAATGTTTACATTACAATCTTTTGCCCAATGGAAATTAAAACTTAGCAACCAGCTTACATGGGTTAGTGGTTTACATTATTATTATTCAGAAAAAGGCAATGACCATTCGGTTGAACCGCGTTTCGGGCTTGAATGGAGCCTGAACGACAAACAATCGATAAATTTAGGGATAGGCAAGCACAGCCAGTTACAACCACTTTTTGTTTACAATCATAAGATACTGGTCGATACAGTAAACCAAATCTATACCGAACCAAATAAAAATTTAAAACTATCAAAAAGCCATCATTATGTATTAGGTTACAACTATTTTTTTACCGAAAACCTCCGGTTAAAGATTGAAGGGTATTACCAATACCTATATGATATTCCGGTTGAACAGGATAGTTCTTATTTATCGCTGATTAATTATGGAAGTACTTTTTCTGTTTATGAATACAAAGGATTAATAAACAAAGGCACAGGGAGAAATATTGGGACTGAAATTACTTTTGAAAAGTTTCTCTCGGATAATTATTATTTCCTGATAACCCTGTCACTTTTTGATTCAAAATACAGGGGAAGTGATGGTATACTAAGAAACACCAAATACAACAGCAATATTATTACCAATATTTTAGGAGGATATGAATGGCCATTAAAAAACCAAAATACATTTGCCATTGACATAAAATCTGTTTTTGTTGGTGGTGAAAGAAAAATACCTATCGACCTGGAAGCCTCAAAATTTGCCAAAAAAACAGTTTACGATATTTCTGACCCCTATCATGAAAGGCATAAACATTATTTCCGGTTCGATTTCCGGATATCTTATAAACTTAACCGCCCCAAAGCAAGCCATGTCTTTGGCATTGACCTGATGAACGCAACAAACCGCCAAAACCATTTTCTTGAAATGTATAATAATATTACCGGGACAATCGGGGAAGCTTCGCAATTAGGATTGATGCCATCTGCATTGTGGAGGATGAATTTTTAAACACTCAGTTTTCCTTGCCAGACTATATGTTTTGAAATTAACGAATCCGACAAATCCGGCTCCTGATTAAATATTCCGTAAACTGATGAACCACTGCCTGTCATAGATGCATATACTGCGCCTGATTTATATAATAAGTCTTTGCATTCCTTAATAACAGGATATCGAATTAAAAGCTCTGTCTCAAAATCATTTTTAACTGAATCTTTCCATTCTTCAAGTGGAGTATCAAAAAAATCAATTAAAGAATGTGTTGGTTTTTTAACGATAATGCTGCCGTATGCTTCCCGGGTTGAAATATGTATACCCGGGTTTAACAGAACAAGGCAATAACCTGACAGGTTAACATTTATATATTTTAATTTTTCACCCCTTCCAGTAACAAAAGATGGCTGGTTTCTAATAAAAAACCCACAATCACTTCCAAGTTCCATTGCAAATTGTAATAATTTATCATCAGATAGATGAAGCCCAAATAGTTCATTCAAACATTTAAGCATGAAAGCTGCATCGGATGAACCGCCACCAAGTCCTGCCTCAAAGGGGATTATTTTATGCAAATGAATTTTTACCGGAGGGATTTTAAACTTTTTTTTCAATAAATAATATGCCTTAACACAAAGGTTATTTTCAACTGGCCCTTCAACAATCAAACCAGTATTCTGAAATGTAACGCTCTCATTTATATCTTTATTTTCAATAACTTCCAATATGTCGCACAACTTTACCGGGTAAAAAATGCTTTCAATGTTGTGAAACCCGTCAGTACGTTTATCGACTATATGAAGACCAAGGTTAATTTTACAATTTGGAAAGCAAATCATTTTTAGTAAATCATTAAAATTCAGCAATGATATAAAAAAATCAAAAACTTATTAACAATTGTTAATAATAAAATTCATGTGTTTGTTAAAAACAGAAAAATAAAAATAGGTTATAAGAAAAGCTATTTTCTAATTTTGGCAATTGAAAAATATAAAAATGGCTGAAAGTAATATTTCGAAAAAAAAATCATTCACCCCAATTATCGACATCGGGCGCATGCCACCCCAGGCGATGGACATGGAAGAGGCCGTACTGGGCGCAATTATGCTTGAAAAAGATGCGGTAATTTCTGTTTTGGACATCCTACAGCCTGCTTGTTTTTATAAAGAAGCGCACCAAAAAATATTCAGGGCAATAATAGACTTGTCAACTGCCCTTCAGCCCATCGACATCCTTACAGTAACTGAAGAACTTCGCAAACGCAAACAACTTGAAGAAGCAGGTGGTCCTTTTTATATTACACAGCTTACCAACCGGGTTGCATCGGCAGCAAATATTGAATTTCATGCACGTATTATTGCGCAAAAGTTTATTCAGCGCGAATTAATACGTGTGGCTACCGATATTCAAAACCGCAGTTATGACGACACCATTGATGTAGATGATTTACTTGACTACTCTGAAAGTGAATTGTTCAATATTGCTGAAGGAAACATAAAAAAAGAATCGGCTAAGTTAAATACCATTATTAAAGAAGCTTTAGCGCAAATTGAAGAAGCGAGCAAACGGGAAGATTCATTGAGCGGCATACCGTCAGGGTATACAAAAATTGACCGCATAACTTCAGGCTGGCAAAAATCTGACCTGGTAATTATTGCAGCCAGGCCGTCAATGGGTAAAACAGCTTTTGTGCTTTCTATGGCACGAAATATGGCTGTCGAACACAAACGTTCTGTCGCTGTATTTTCCCTTGAAATGTCTTCTATCCAGTTAGTAAACCGTTTGATTGTTGCCGAATCGGAATTGCCTTCAAACAAAATCCGGAATGGTAAATTGGAACAATATGAATGGGAACAACTGGAATATAAAATAAAAAAACTTATTGACGCACCCATTTTTATTGACGACACGCCTGCAATTTCAATTTTTGAACTGCGCGCAAAATGCCGCCGGTTAAAACTACAACACCAGGTAGAGTGCATTATTATTGACTATTTGCAATTAATGTCGGGCAATCCCGATAATAAAGGAAACCGGGAACAGGAAGTTAGCCAGATTTCGAGGGCTTTAAAAGGAATAGCCAAAGAGTTGGACGTACCAATTATTGCATTATCCCAGTTAAACAGATCCGTTGAAATGCGTTCTGGCAACAAAAGGCCACAATTAAGCGACTTACGCGAATCGGGGGCTATTGAGCAGGATGCTGATATGGTTTTATTCATTCACCGGCCGGAAAAATATGGTTTTTTCGAAGATGAAGAAGGCCATTCAACATTAGGCGTTGCAGAAATTATTATTGCAAAACACAGAAATGGCGCATTAGGTGATGTTAAATTACGGTTCAGGGACGAATTGGCAAAATTCCAGGACCTTGAAGATGAATTTTCCGGAGAAATATCCGCTGATACTGATATAAAAGCAATTACTTACGGATCGAAAATGAACCAAGAAAACGTTTTGCCCGACCGAAATCTTGATTTCCAATCAAATACAGGGTTTGAAGAAGAGCCTTTTTAATTCTACCCTTCTTTTCTTATTTCTTATTCTATTCATCGTATTAGCATTTTTTTTTATATTTATCATCAAATTGTTTTGTCAATGAATAAGAATTTTTTGTTTATTCTGATATTTTTTAGTTTCATACTTATAAAGGGACATACTCAAAGCCATTGGGAAAGTATTGTACTATCGGATGACCTCATGAAATATTATGAAGCTGTGGCAACTGAGCCATCTAATTGGCAATCATTATTATTTGATGATTCAGCCTGGAAAATTGGCCCGGGAGGCTTTGGTTATGGCGATGATGATGATGTAACTTTTGTTGGCCATGTAAATTCACTCTATTTAAGAATTGAGTTTACTATTAATGATATAGCGATACTAAACAACATTTTACTCGATATTGATTATGATGATGCTTTTGTTGCATATTTAAATGAAACTGAAGTAGCCAGGTCTGCCAATATTACTGAACAAAATCCAGCATATAATAGCCCGTTAACAACAGACCACGAAGCAAGAATGTATACAGGCGGCCAGCCTGAACGTTTTAAAATCAGTACAGATTTTCTCGTAAATGGTGAGAACCTTCTGGCCATCCAGGTATTAAACACCGACACCAATTCTTCTGATCTTTCAGCAATTGTATTTATGAATGCTGAAATTAATTCACCAGATATAATATACAACCAAGTCCCATCGTGGTTTATAGCACCTGCCAGTTTTACTTCCTTAAACTTGCCAATTATTGCAATTAATACATTTGGCCAATACATTTCGTACGATAATAATATTAATGCCCACATGGGTATTGTTAGTAATGAAACAGGAATAAATTCCATTAATGATCCGTTTAATGGTTACGATGGCTTCATCAGTATAAGGGGAAGAGGGTCTTCTTCACAAATGTTTGCCAAAAAAAATTACAATATCGAAACCCAAACCGAAACAGGAGAAAACAACAATGTTTCATTACTTGGCTTGCCCGAAGAAAATGACTGGGTATTGCATGGCCCGTATTCCGATAAAACTTTAATAAGAAACGCCCTTATTTATCATTTAGGGACACTTATGGGAAAGTGGGCACCAAGATCGAGGTTTTGTGAACTTTATTTAAATAACGAATATTGTGGAGTTTACGTACTACTGGAGAAAATTAAAAGGGACAAAAACAGGCTTAATATCCCGGAAATACTCCCCGAATTTACTTCAGGCGATGAAATGACCGGAGGATACATTTTAAAAATCGACAGACCGGATCCGGGAAGCTGGACATCGCCATTTAAAGGCATTAACGGTATAAATAATATTGAAATAAGCTATGTTGAACCGGAGTGGGAAACTATGCCCGCTATTCAAAGAAATTATATTAAAGATTTTGTGACCAATTTCGAATATGCATTGCATGATGAACCATTCGATGACAAGGTTAAAGGTTACAGGGCTTATATAAATGTCCCGTCATTTGTTGATTATTATATAATTAACGAATTTACTAAAAATGTAGATGGTTATCGATTAAGCTCTTTTTTCTTCAAAGACAGGGATAGCCGGGGAGGAAAACTTTGCATGGGTCCGCTTTGGGATTATAACCTGGCTTTTGGCAATGCCGATTATTATGATTGCGGCAATACAGAAGGATGGTTGGTCAATTCGATACCTTCCGGCGACGGGTTTCAAATTCCTTTCTGGTGGGAAAAACTTCGTGAAGACCCTTTGTTTAACAGCGATTTAAAAAAACGATGGTTTAGCCTGAGGGAAGGCCCCTTTAGCCAGGCAAAAATATATGCAACTATTGATTCATTAGTAAATATAATTGAGGAAGCACAAATTAGAAATTTTACTCAATTTCCCGTTTTAAGTGAATATATCTGGCCAAATAACTTTATCGGGAACAACTATGAAGCTGAAATTAACTACCTGAAATATTGGATAAACGACAGGTTAGCATGGATGGACAATCAACTTGAACCCATTATTGAAATCGATGGAATTCAGGAAAACTATACCAATAATTACGAAATAAATATCTATCCTAATCCATTTGAAAACACATTCACCTTAAATATATATCTTTATGAAAGTGCCGATATAATTATAAATATTTATAATTTAACCGGTCAAATAATTTATTCATATAATAACACATTCCCTCAAGGACTTAACGAAATTCCGGTTAACTTGTCGAAAATGGGGAAACATTCGGGAATGTTATTATTTCAGATTAAACTAAATAATCAACTTATTAAATCAGATAAAATTATTAAAAAATGAAGCAAATTGCATATATCTTTTTTTTATTCCTATTCACCACATCCTTTATATTAAATGAAGGGAAAACAAAAATTCCTTCATTCTGGCCAGAAGATAAATCACCCGAAATAATTGGCAAAAAGATTACTGAAGATATTTTTACCCGAAATGAATTTATGATGTATATTTCTGACCATTGTACGGCTGTTCATTATGCCGAAGTATGTGCCGCGTTCGGGGCAGCAAAACTTGCTGGTTTATTAAACGACACTGTTACATTAAACAGGTTATCTGACAGATATATGAAAGTAATTGATGATAAAATTACCAACACGGCAAACCATGTCGATGCCAATGTTTATGGAATTCTACCTCTTGAATTATACATACAGTCTGGCAACCAGGTTTTTTATAAACAAGGAATTGAGTTAGCCGATTTGCAATGGGAAAATCCTTTGCCTAATGGATTAACAAATCAAACCCGATACTGGATTGACGATGTTTGGATGATAGGAAGCTTACAGGTTCAGGCATACCGGGCAACAAAGAACATTTTTTACCTTGAAAGGGCAGCAGCAACTGTTGATGCATATTTAAAAAAACTTCAACAACCCAACGGGTTATTTCATCATGGCCCAAACGCACCTTTCTTCTGGGGAAGGGGCAATGGATGGGTTGCTGCAGGACTGGCCGAATTACTTACCGAACTTCCTGAAAGTAACCCTTATTATGAAAATATTAAATCGGGTTATATTAAAATGATGGAAGCCCTTGTTCAATTTCAATCAGAAGATGGAATGTGGAGGCAGTTAATTGATATAGAAAAATCATGGAAAGAAACCTCTTCAACAGCTATGTTTGGTTATGCCATACTTGTTGGAGTAAAGAAAGGGATTTTACCTGAAAAAAATTTTACAAATGCATACCAAAAAGCATGGCTTACACTAACAGAATATTTAAATAGTGAAGGAAAAATAACCGATGTGTGCGCAGGCACAGGCCAAAGTACCGATATTAATTATTATTTAAACCGCCCGAAAGTTACCGGCGATTTTCACGG
>JAFGQQ010000105.1 GCA_016935595.1 Bacteroidales bacterium | reverse complement strand
TTTACTGCGATTACGAAGGGTTTCTATGGCTTGGTACAATGGACGGACTTAACCGGTATGACGGATATTCATTTAAAATTATAAAATCGGAAGAAGGAAAAGAAGGTGTTTTAACCCATAACAGGATTACTAAAATTTGGGAAGACTCCCTGAATTTTTTATGGGTTAAGACACATGATAATTATATTCACTATTATATTCGTCAAACCGGCAAATTTATCACCTTTCCATTCTATTTTAAATCCATTGAAGAAAAAAACAGTATCATCAGTTGTTTCTACCAGGCAAATAAAAACGAGATATGGCTTGGATCTACTAATTCAGGTATATATCAATTAAAGTATGATGGCAAGAACAATAAGTATATCAGCCGGCAATACTTAAGCCGCGGCCAAAGCAGTATCACAAATAATTCAATAAATTTCATTATACAGGATAATAATAAAGATATTTGGATTGGGACAAAACAGGGACTGAATTACCTGTCGAAAAATGAAATTGAAAAACCATTCCCCGGTTTTATACATTATTTTGCACAGAACAATTTTACTTCTTGTGCAATCTTTAAAAAATATTTGTATTTAGGGACTAACAACAACGGTATTCTTAAGTATGATATTAATAAACATCGATTTATTAAGCTCGATCCGGAATTAGATATTTTAAAAGTAAAACCAATTAACAATATACAAAACCATAAATTAATTGAGCTTTTAATTGTCAGCACCAAAACTGATGGTTTATATCTTTATTATCCTTCTGAAAACAGGTTAGTTTCAATTAAAGATTATGGCCTTGACATACTTTCGGTATATGAAGACAAAAAAGGATTGTTATGGATTAATACAGAAAAACAGGGTATTACTATGATAAATCCATATACACTAAATAATAAACATTATAGTTTAATTCCGGATAATATCTCTACATTAGTTGATGATGAAAGGCCATATATTTATGAAGATTCGAATGATAATTTATGGATAGGCACACACGGTGGAGGCCTGGCTTTGTACAACAGGGGCAGCGAATTATTTACATTCTATAGAAATAATCCAGACGACCTTAAAACAATAAGCTCAAATTTTGTTCATTGTATTACCGAAGATAAATCAGGAATGCTTTGGGTAGGAACCGGGCAGTTTAATGGAGGGGCAAATAAAGTAATTACTGCCAACTCTTCATTTAAACAAATAATACAGGAAAAAAAATTTAATAATTATTCTGATAATGTTGTGCGCTGTATATTCAAAGATACCAATGGTTATATTTGGATGGCCACAAAATCGGGAAAAATTTATATATATTCTCCCGAATTAATACTTATAAAGAGCATCAAGGCTCTTCCAGTTAAAGATAATACCCAGTCTGGTTATAATGTATATACTATTATGCAGGACCGGGAAGGTTTTATCTGGTTAGGGACAAAAGGAGGCGGATTGCTTGTAAGCACAAAAAAAATTACCAATAGTGCATTTTTTTATAAAAATTTAAGTTTTTTTCTATATAGTTCTGATGACCAATTTAATTCGCTCAATCACAATTCAATATATTCAATAATACAGGATTCAAAAGGAAACATATGGATTGGCACTTATGGGGGTGGTTTAAACCTTGTAACATACAGGGATAATAATAAATTATACTGCAATCATTTTACTAGCGAAAACACTAATCTGTCGGGCAATGAAGTGCGTTATATTTATGAAGACAAAAATTCAAACATTTGGGTAGCTACCACTTTTGGTTTAAACCGTTTTTCTTATAATAATATTAAAAAGGACACATTAAATTTTGAACGCTTTTTTTATAATCCCCAAGATTTATCAAGTATAAGTTACAACGATATTATTTACATATTTGAAGATACTAAAAACCACTTATGGTTTGGAACTTTTGGAGGTGGAATAAACCAATTAAAAATAAATAATAACGGCCTCTATTATTTTAAACACTATAATGAAAAAGACGGATTAATAAATGACGCTGTTTTTTCAATATTAGAAGATAAAAATGAAAATATCTGGCTGGCTACAGAGAAAGGAATATCGAAATTTGATGTTGACAGTAACCTGTTCGAGAATTATCATAAAAATAGCGGGCTGTTTTGTGACAATTTTTGTGAAAGTGCATGTAGTTACGACCGTTATGGGAATTTACTGTTTGGAAGTATCAGCGGGGCTTTATATATAACCCCTGAAACAATTTTGAAAAAGCAATACAGTCCCTCAGTCGTTATCACAAATTTTCAACTATTTAACCGCGATATTGATATTCATTCACCCGAATCGCCAATTCAATCAAATATTGAAACACTCGACAGTATAAAATTAAAGCATTTTCAATCGAGTTTTAGCTTCGAATATGCAGCATTAAGTTATTTTTCGCCACAACAAAACAAATATTCGTTTATACTTGAAAATTTTGATAATTCATGGAACGAAGTAGGAAACCAAAGAAAAGCAACATATACAAACATACCTCCCGGCGAATATATTTTTAAAGTAAAAGGCTCAAGTTGGGATGGGACTTGGAATGAAAATCCGACAAGCATATATATCAAAATTCTTCCTCCCTGGTGGAAGAGTAAAATAGCTTATTTTTCTTATATTATTTTATTTATTGTTATAAGCCTGATTCTAAGAAAAGTGTTATTGAATTACTACCGGCTAAATAATAATCTGAAAATAGAAAGAAGGGTCAATGAAATAAAACTTCAGTTTTTTACCGATATATCGCACGAAATACGCACACCATTAACCCTTATTTTAGGCCCAATTGAAGATATTAAAGCATTAAAAAACATTCCAGGTGAAGTTAAAAACCATATTTTGATAATGGAAAGAAATGCAAAACGTATGTTAAGGCTCATTAATCAATTGCTTGATTTCAGAAAAATTCAAAAAGAAAAAATGAAATTAAAAGTCCAAAAAATAAATATTATCCAATTTGTTTATGATATATACCAGCATTTCATCCCAATTGCCGAACATAAAAAAATAAGCTTTTTGTTCGAAGCCGATACAGATATAATTGAAGTTTGGGTAGATCCCAAAAAGTTTGATTCTGTGGTTTTTAACATACTCTCAAATGCCTTTAAATACACAAAAGACAATAAAGTAATAAAAGTAAAAATCGGGATTAATCCCGAAAAATATGCCCAGATTGAAATTATCGACCATGGCCCTGGTATCCAGCCTGACAAGCTAAAATATATCTTCCAGCGGTTTACCCCATTATCTGAAAGCAATTCTGCATTTGAAGGAACAGGCATTGGTTTAAATTTATCTTACGAAATTGTAAAGCTTCATAAAGGCGACATCTTAATTACAAGCAAAGAAAATGAAGGATCAAATTTTACAATTATAATTCCTCCTGGGAAAAACCATTTTAATGAAGATGAAATTGATGAAAATGAATTCGAAAATATAAAACATATTAATCCTCTCGAAGTTGAAGCAGAAGAAATAAGCCAGCTACTCTATCCTTTAAAAGATAATAAACCAAAAATACTGATTGTTGAAGATAATTTTGAAATAATCCTTTACCTGAAAAAAATACTCAGGCCATTTTTTGAAATTGAATATGCAAAAAACGGTTTGGAAGGATTGGAAGCCGCAAAAAATACTCAACCCGACCTTATAATAACGGATGTAATGATGCCAAAAATGGATGGGATAAAAATGACTAAACAAATAAAAGAAAATTATGAATTGTCGCATATTCCGGTAATAATGCTAACGGCTAAATCCACAATTGAGGATCAAATTATTGGTATTGAATCAGGCGCTGAATCCTATATTTTAAAACCTTTTAATTCAGAATTTTTAAAAGCAGTTTTAGTCAATATGCTAAAACAACGTGAAAATATTATTAAAAAATATCGCGATAAACTCACGGTTAATGATGAAATAAAAATAACACCTTATGATGACAGCTTTTTAAATAATATAGTTAAAATTATTGAAAACAATTACCAGGAAACTGACTTTAATGTTGAAAAATTAGTTGAATTATCAACATACAGCAGGAGCGTATTGTATAATAAAATAAAGGGATTAACGGGTTTATCACCTGTGGAGTTTATACGGCAAATGAGGCTTGGACTCGCCGCCAAGCTTTTACGTGAATCCGGCAAAGGGGTATCTGAAATTGCATATTTAACCGGATTTAATGATTTAAAATACTTCAGAAAATGCTTCAGGCAAATATACGGCATGTCGCCCAGTGAATATAAAAATGCTGGATAATTGGTGTATAACCCATAAAATTATTTTACTTTCCACCATGGATTTTCTGGTAAAAACTCTTCAAATTCTTTAATGAGCGATATTTCATAATCTCCTTTATAAGTTCCTTTAAAGAATTTCTCTAAACCTTCATGAAATAACCTGACCCAGGATTTTTCCTCATTGCCGGGGTTAACCGGAAAAAACAAAATCCCGTTTTTTTTCGCAGCATAATAATCTCCGGGAGCATCGCCAATCATCAATATTTTGTCATCGGAATATTTTCCTTTAGCTGCATAGGCCAAGTGCTCGGCCTTAGTTCCATTTTCCTGGCCAGCAATTAGCCTTACATATTTTTCCATGTTGTTTTCTTTCCATTCCCTAACTAATGCTTCAAGAGGAGTTTGGCTTACAACAATAATATCGGCCATTTCTTGCATTTTGCCAAGCGACTCAACCACAAAAGGGAAAGGAGGCATTCCAAAAACCATCTTTTCAATATCCTCATTTACTGCCTTCGACCATTTTAAAGTAAGGTCAATAACAGGATCATTTATTTGAGCAGCATATTTTTCAAGAGCCGGGTTTCCCAGTTTAGATTCTTTTGCTATCCAATCGATAAGCGGTTTTAAATTTACTGCCTTAAAATTCCTGTCTTTTACTTCTTTTCTTTCATTGATCAACCTGACAGACTCAACTAATGCGTTAAAACGGTTTGTTCCCCTTGTCCTGGAATAAAGATTTACAAATTCCCAAACTTCCCTGGCGTATTTAGAAATGCGCTGAAGTTCAAAATATTTAATAAAATTCGGACAAAAACATTCCTTTTGCTTAATTTCCATGGTATCGAAAGCGCAGCCATCCGAGTCAACACCTATAAAAAAATCCTTTTCAGGTTTTAATTTCTTTAATACTTCCGTATAATCCATATATTCATTGATATTACATTTATATAATAAATAACATAAGCAATTATTTATTTTAACCTGAAAAAGTTATTAAACTTTTTCGAGGGTTAACACTCTTCCGGGTTCTTAAAATCGGAACAGCCTTCGGTGCATTATTCATATAATCATGAATAATGCAGGCTAAAAATATTAAAAAATATTCATTACCTCATTTTATTATTGAATAATTATATACATTTGTTTTAATAAAATATTAACAATGGCAAGGTTTACACGAATTGAGACAATCATAAAAATGAAAGATACCGGTTTAATACCTGTTTTTTATCATCCAGATATTGAAATTTGTAAAAAAGTATTAAAAGCTTGTTATGAAGGAGGCGCTATAGTATTTGAATTTACTAACCGCGGTGATTTTGC
>JAFGQQ010000523.1 GCA_016935595.1 Bacteroidales bacterium | reverse complement strand
TTATGCGAAAAAGCAATTTCAAATGTACAGCTTCAAAAATCCACTTTAAAATTAAAAGTTGGTGAACATATTTCCATCGATTTTATTTATGAAGTATTGGATGAATATCAATTTCAGCGGGTTGATTTTGTATATGAACCCGGACAATATTCTATAAGAGGAAGTATTGTAGATATTTTTTCATTCTCTTCAGAGATTCCATATAGAATAGACTTTTTTGGAAATGAAGTAGAAACAATCAGAACATTCAATATAGATACCCAGCTTTCTATAAACAAATTAAACAAAATTACAATAACACCTAATATACAGGACTTAAAAATAGCCGGGGAACTCATTTCATTCCTGGATTACATTCCAACTAATTCATTATTTTTTTTAAAAAATACAGCTCTGATTTCCAGTAAAATAGAAGAAATCTATGTAAATACTAATTTTAATGAAATAAATGAACTGATTGATATAGGATTAAAAAACAAAAACGAAATTATTATTAGCAAAAATATATTTGAAGAACAATTAAAAAGATTTCAATGCATTGAATTTAGCCATCAACATTATTTCAATCCTGAAAAAATTTTCAGTTTTAATACTTCCCCTCAACCAAATATCAATAAGAATTTTGAACTATTGGTTGAAAAATTAATACAATTCAAAGACCAAGAATATGAAAATTTTATTTTTTCCGAGAATCAGAACCAGCTTAACCGGTTAACAGAAATTATTCATGAAATTAACAAGGATGCAGAATTTATTCCCTTTTTAAAAGTTCTTCATCAAGGTTTTACAGATCATGATTTAAAAATCTGTTGTTACACCGATCACCAGATTTTCGACAGATATCATAAATACAAGGTGAAAAACAGTTTTTCCAATAAAGGCGCTTTAACATTAAAAGAACTCACCGGCCTCAATCCCGGAGATTATGTAGTTCACATTGATCATGGAATCGGTAAATTCGGCGGATTAGAGAAGATTGAGGTAAATGGAAAAATGCAGGAATCAGTTCGTTTAATTTATAAAGATAACGATATATTATATGTTAGTATTCATTCATTACACCGGATATCAAAATATAAGGGCAAGGAAGGCACACCCGTTAAAATATATAAATTAGGATCGGGTGCATGGCAAAAACTAAAGCAAAAAACTAAAAATAAAGTTAAAGACATTGCAAAAGAACTTATTACTTTATATGCAAAACGAAAGGAAGAAAAAGGATTTCGGTTTTCGCCCGACAGTTATTTACAACAAGAGCTTGAAGCTTCATTTATTTACGAAGACACTCCTGACCAGGAAAAGGCCACCAGATCGGTAAAAGAAAATATGGAATCGGCAATACCTATGGACATGCTGGTTTGTGGTGATGTTGGTTTTGGAAAAACCGAAGTAGCCATAAGGGCAGCTTTTAAAGCAGTTGCCGACAGCAAACAGGTGGCTGTGCTTGTACCTACTACAATACTTGCTCTTCAGCATTATACTACATTTACCGAAAGATTAGATAAATTTCCCTGCACTATTGATTTTATAAGTCGTTTAAAAAGCTATAAAAAACAGAAAGAGATAATTGAAAAATTAAAATATGGAAAAATTGATATAATAATTGGTACGCACAGGTTAGTTGGAAATGATGTAAAGTTTAAAGATTTGGGATTGTTAATTATCGACGAGGAACAAAAATTTGGCGTCTCAGTAAAAGAAAAATTAAAAAAAATTAAAATAAATGTTGATACACTAACTTTAACTGCCACACCCATTCCCCGTACACTCCAGTTTTCGCTTATGGGCGCAAGAGATCTGGCTATTATCAATACTCCACCTCCAAACCGTCAGCCAATTTTAACCGAATTACACTCATTTAATGAAGAAATTATTCGTGAAGCCATTTTATATGAGGTTAACCGAAACGGCCAGGTGTTCTTTATTCATAACCTCGTTCAAAATATTATAGAAATTGAAAACTTAATAAATAAAATTACTCCAGGTGTAACAACTGCTGTTGCACACGGACAATTGGAACCGGCAAAACTTGAAAAAGTTATCCTGGATTATATCGCAGGAAAATACGATGTACTTGTATCAACAGCTATTATAGAATCGGGACTGGATATTCCAAACTCAAACACCATCATCGTTAACAATGCTCATCACTTTGGTTTAAGCGATCTGCATCAGTTAAGGGGACGCGTAGGAAGGTCGAATAAAAAGGCATTTTGTTACTTGTTAACTCCTCCTTTATCGTCATTAACTCCCGAAGCCAGAAGAAGGTTAAAAGCCATTGAAGATTTTTCCGATTTAGGAAGCGGATTTAATATTGCATTGCAAGACCTGGATATTAGAGGAGCAGGAAATCTCTTGGGCGCTGAACAAAGCGGTTTTATTGCTGATATTGGTTTTGAAGCTTATCATCAAATATTAAATGAAGCGATGCAGGAATTAAAAGAAAATGATTTTCCGGAACTATTTAAACCTGATAAAAAAGCTGAAAAACAAAATTATTTAACCGATTGCCAGATTGATACTGACTTTGAATTACACTTCCCTGAAGAATATATCGATAATACCTCGGAAAGGATCAAATTATACAGGGAATTAGATAATATTAATGATGAACATGAACTAGTTGCTTTTAAAGACAGATTAACAGACCGTTTTGGTAAAATGCCCAAACAAACCGAAGATTTGATAAAAGTGGTACAGCTTAGATGGAACGCCATGAAACTGGGATTCGAAAAAATAATTTTAAAAAACAAATTAATGATTATATATTTTATTTCAAATCCGCTATCACCTTATTATCAAAGCAAAATTTTCGGCAACATAATAAATTATATACAACAACAAACCGAAAAATTTAAGATGAAGGAGGAAAAAAATAAACTTAATTTAATTATTGAAAACATTAATAATATTGAGGAAGCCTTTAATACTATTAATATTATTAAAAATAATATTGTATAATAATAAATAATAACATCTAACTACAATT
>JAFGQQ010000104.1 GCA_016935595.1 Bacteroidales bacterium | reverse complement strand
GAGCCGACAAAAAATATTACGGGAATAATTGCAATAATACTGTCAACTTTACTTTTATTAACACTTTGGATATATTATATTATTGATTCTGATATTTCTGGCAAATTTTTTTCTTACGGAGTGTTAATCAAGTATTCACTCATTCAGTGGATAGCATCCTCAATTATTAGTCTGGGAACTATTATTCTAATAATTGCAGGAATTAATCTTGGAAATGCTGTAAGAATTCATTCTCCAGTTGAAGAAACAAATTTAGTAACAGCAGGAATATATGGTATAATCAGAAATCCGGTTGTATTAGGTGTGTTTTTATATGGCTTTGGAATTCTTTTATTAATTCCAAATTTAGCGGCATTATTTATGTTTATAACAATGATTTACGGATATAATTTTAAAGTTAATTTAGAAGCTGAAGATCTATATATGAGATTTGGTGAAGAATGGGAAAAATATTGTTCACGTGTTGGTAAATATTTTCCAAAAAATATAAAAAAACAATAGATTATAAATTATAATAAAATTATGCCACAATTAGTTAAAGGAGGAAAATATATATTCGGATGGACAGTTGTTAATCCTGATGGCAGAATTAAAATTCCTGATGAAGCATACGAAGAATATAAGTTTAAAAAATATGATCAAATTGTTATCATGCCGGGAAGCAGTACCTCAGGCGGTATAATAATCGCTAAACCAGAAAAGTTTGTCCATTCACCCTTAAAAAGAATATTGAAAAATTTAAAATTTTCAGAAAAAGATCAATGTTTTGGCTTTAAAGAAAATACAATAATAAATGCAGCAAACAAACCTTATTGCTGGACAAAGCTTGATGATAAAGGTCATTTTTGCTTATCACCAAGAATATTAGAAGCTTTTAATATTTCAACTGGCACAAGATTGCTGGTTGGAAGAGGCAGTCATTTAGGCCCCGCATTTATATTAAAAGGAACAATAGTTGAAGAAGCAGAAAAACATAAAAACATTAAAATTTTTAAATAAACAAAATAGATATATGAAAAAAATTGCTATTCCAACCACAAATGGATTATTAAGTGCTCATTTCGGACATTGTGAAAAATTTTACGTGTGTAATTTAGATGCAGATAACAAAATTATTGCTGAAATTTATTTACCTTCTCCTCCCCATGAACCTGGTTTATTACCCGGCTGGCTGAGCGAACAGGGAGTAACAGATATTATTTCAGGAGGTATGGGACATCGTGCCATTAACCTTTTTAATGAAAATAATATAAATGTATTGGTCGGTGCTCCTCAAAAACCACCGGAAAATATCATTGAAGAATTCCTGGCAGGCAGTTTAATTTTATCACAAAACTATTGTAATCATTAAATTATTTATTATAAATGGATACTGAATGTAAAAGTTGTTTGTTTAATTCATTTGAAAAGCAAATAGAAGAAAAAGTTAAAAAGCCCGATTTAAAAAAGGAATTGCTTAACGAAATAAATAATTTTCTTGTCAATGTAAATTCAAATTTAAAAACACCCCAAGTTGCCAGGGAACTTAATCAGATAATTATTAAAAAAACCAAAATTAATGACTTAAATGAAGTTGAAAAAAAAACAAGCAATGATTTTGCATTAAGGCATTATAATGAATTGAAGAATCTGGTTTTAAAATCGGCTGATCCGCTTAATACGGCCTTAAGATTGTCAATTGCAGGCAATATCATGGATTTTGCAGCTTGTCCGGACTTTTTCTCGGATACTGAAAATTATTTCAAAAAAACAATAGATAAAGTACTTTCTGCCGATTTTGCCATTGATGATTCCAAAGAACTGCTAGAAAAAATTAAAAACTCAAAAATTATATTAATGCTTGGTGATAATGCCGGCGAAATAGTATTGGATAAGTTATTTATTGAAACAATCAAACATTCAAATGTATATTATGCTGTAAAAAGCAAGCCTGTTATAAACGATGCAACTTTGGATGATGCCATTTACACCGGAATTAATAAGGTAGCCAAAATAATAACGAACGGATATGATGCACCCTCAACAATTCTTGAAAAAGCTTCTGATAAATTTTTAAATTACTGGAATAAGGCGGACTTGATTATTTCAAAAGGACAAGGGAACTTTGAAGGATTAATGGAAAATACCAGGGAAAACTTATTTTTTTTAATGATGGTTAAATGCGATGTTATTGCTAATCAACTTGCTTTGAAAAAAGGGGATTTTATTGTTTTAAGCAACGAATTCTTCGAATATATGAATTATTTTAAATGGTAAAGAATTAAAATGTGATTTGAATTAAAATATAAATCTTTTAAATAATTATGAATAAAATTGAAATTGATCCGATTGGAATAATTCGCACTCCATATAAAAATATGGAAGATATTCCTATCCAGGGAATATTTAATAAAGAAATTGAAGGATATATTGAACTGGAATCAAATTATTCAGAAGGTTTACTTGATTTGGATCAATTCTCGCATGCAATATTAATTTATTATTTTCATGAATCTCAAATAGAAAAAATAAAAGAAACACCCTATTTAGAAAATAATATACATGGAATTTTTGCCATCAGAAGCCCGCACAGGCCTAATCATTTAGGTATCTCTGTAGT
>JAFGQQ010000103.1 GCA_016935595.1 Bacteroidales bacterium | reverse complement strand
GACAGGACGTTTTCAAATTTATCATCAAATAACATTACAGGTTTATATGAGCCTAATACAAAAGAATATCCTTATAATCTTAATGTCTTTCCTAATCCCTTTAAAAAAAATAGTATAATCCAATATAAATTGGACGAAAGATCAAGAGTTAATATCGAATTATATAATGCATTGGGTGAAAATATTGCTACAATATTACCAAGCCAGTTACAAGAAATAGGTGCCTATAAATACAATATTGAAACAAACAATTTTAGCGGATTTTATTATTTAAAAATTAAAGTGAATGAAAAACTAATAATAAGAAAATTAATATGCAATTAACAAAATAAAGGTTTATAAACTTCAAAACAACTTGATTTATGAAAAAGAGATTCATTGTTTCCTTTATAGTTTCATTTGGAATTATATTGTGTAATGCTCAGAATAATAATATTGAATGGCAAAAATGTATCGGTGGTTCTGGTAACGAATTCTGGATAACTTCAGTAAATCAAACAATAGATGAAGGATTCATTATAACAGGAACTACAGAATCATTGGATGGGGATGTGAACAACAATCATGGAGGAACTGATGCCTGGATTGTAAAATTTGATGCCAATGGCGATACTATCTGGACTAAATCCATTGGAGGTTCAGGTTATGAACAAGTCGGATCAATTCAGCAAACCACCGATAGCGGGTATATTTTAGCCGTTCGTACAACCTCAATTGATGGTGATGTTTCAGGCAATCATGGTGGGGACGATGCTTGGATCGTTAAATTTGATGCAAATGGAGATACACTCTGGACAAAATCCTTTGGAGGTTCAGGATATGAATTTGCTAGTTCAATCAGTCAAACCCTGGATGAAGGATATATCATGGCAATGACAACCTCTTCAATGGATGGGGATGTGATCAACAATCATGGAGATAAGGATGCCTGGATTGTAAAATTAGATGCAAATGGTGATATACTTTGGACAAAATGTCTCGGGGGTACAGGTTCAGAGGATGTCCATTCAATTAAACAAACCACTGATGGGGACTATATATTAGCTACAGGTTCAACTTCGAATAATGGGGATGTAATAGGTAACCATGGAGGGAGTGATGCCTGGATTGTAAAACTAAATGCAAACGGTGATATACTTTGGACAAAATGTCTCGGGGGCACAGGTGATGAAACTGCTGTTTCAATTCAACAAACAAAGGATAATAATTATATTGTAGGATGCGATATTTCAGATGCTAATAGAGATAATAATGCCTGGATAGTTAAACTTAATTCAAATGGCGATATACTTTGGACAAAATATCTTTATAAATCCGGTTTTGATTTTGCCCGTTCGGTTCAAGAAACCATTGATGGCAGTTATATATTATCAGGATATTCTTTTTTAAATAATAATGCTTTTCTGGTAAAATTGGATATAAATGGGGATACACTTTGGACAAAATGCCTAGGGGGTATTTTATTTTCAACCATAGAAACCAGTGATGGCAATTATATTTTATCTATTCTATCTGGATCGAAAGATGGAGATGTATCGGATAATTATGGACAAGATGACGTTTTGATAGTAAAATTAGATGCAAATGGCAAAGAAACCAGTCAACATTATTTTGGGGGATCCAGCACGGAATATGCCCCCTTTATTCAGGAATGTTCGGATGGAAATATAATTATGGCCTGTTCAACTGAATCCAATAATGGAGATGTATCGGGCAATCATGGTGGAAGAGATTTCTGGGTTGTTAAAATAATTGATATGCAAAGTGTACCAATATGTATTGTCACTACTGACATAACTACAGGTAAGAATAAAATAGTATGGAATAAAATAATAAACGAGAATATATCTTATTATAAAATTTACCGTGAAAGCGCGATAATAAATCAATATGAATTATTAGATTTCGTTTTTTATGACGAGCCTTGTATATATACCGACAATACATCCATACCTGAGAGAAGGCAATATCAATATAAAATTTCACCAGTTTTTTTAAATAAATATGAAACAGAAAAAAGTCCATATCATAAAACCTTATTTTTACAATATGCCGGCTCAGTAAATGGCGTAAACCTTTCATGGGAAGATTATACGGTTGAAAATGGGGATATCGGATTTATTTCCTATATTATATACAGGGGTAACACTCAAAATGAACTGGTTCCGTATGATTCTGTTCCCAGCAACCTGCATTCTTACACAGATACAGATCCAGAAGCCAAATCGGGTACAAAGTATTATCGCATAGCTGGTATACGCTCAGGTTCGTGTTTTCCAAATGGTAATTTAAAATCAGCTAACGTTGAATCCTATGACAGGACGTTTTCAAATTTATCATCAAATAACATTACAGGTTTATATGAGCCTAATACAAAAGAATATCCTTTTTATATTAATGTCTTTCCTAATCCTTTTCATAAAAACAGTATAATCCAATATAAATTGGATGAAAAATCAAAGGTTAGTATCGAATTATATAATTCACAAGGTGAATGTGTAGACAAAATAATAGACTGTATCCAGCAACCAGGCATATATAAATTTAAAATTGAAACACATTCTATCGCAGGATTATATTATGTAAAAATGTTGGTTAATGGTAAATTGATAAGCCTTAAATGTATTTGTATTTAATAAAAAACAGGATGATAGTTACTTTTAATTATGTTAAAAGTTAAAAAATATTGAAAAAATATGATGTTCTTATCAAAGAGGTACATTCTATATTTGCGTTGCAGAAGTTGTTTATTTAATTAAGTTTTTAATTTCTTGTTTGATATGGCGTTTAAGCCATATTTCATGGTTAAAGATTAAAGTATATAATTTTAATTTAAGATATTGTATGTTAATACATAATAAATAATATGAGTTGCCAGTTGCCAACAAGCGGTATAAAACATTGGGGGTTAAGT
>JAFGQQ010000522.1 GCA_016935595.1 Bacteroidales bacterium | reverse complement strand
TTTATATTTTTTGAATATTGCTTATCAGTAGCATTATTCCAGTGTTCATAAACACCAAGACTTCCGATTGGGGTGCCATCATCTTCAGGATCATACTCAATTCCGGTTGGCCAGTATTCGGAGCTAGCTGCCTGGTAAAGATAGTCATCTGTTCCACTCATATATGGGTATTTATTACTGCTTCTGTCTTTGTATTCTTCCAGCAAGAAGTCAAAACATACGGCATCAATGGCAACCTGGTCTTGTGACAGGAATAAAGATGAAGGGAAATCACCGTTAAAGGGAGTCATTTCCCATTTTTCTATATGACCTTCCCAGTTAAAACCTGCCCAAATTCCATCAACAATATTAAGAATCGTTTTTCCTCCCATGTCTTTATGTCCCATATAATCAACCAAATGACGGTATTCTCCTTCACCCGGATTTTCTCCCGGCAAAGAATAATGCATATGAAAAGCTGATGGACCAATTGATCCCTGGTGGTTCTTGGCCGTTAAGGTTATACCTGCAACATCGTGTGTTTTTAAACACGGCAAATTTATAAAATAAGCAGCATCAAGGTAAGCCTGCGGTAAGGTTTCAGCGAATTCTCCATCACTGAAAAATAAAACTTCATTGTCCGAATCTTCAGTGGCTATTACTCCGCCTCCGCCTTCACCATCACAATAATTAACATCAGGGTAAACCGGATGACATTTATCGTAATATTCATCCCGGAATGTGCGGTAAGGGTCACCCAGCCATATATCCGATTGTTCTACTCCGATAGTATCTATTAATTGTTTTAAAAGAGCAAGAACTACTTGAGGAGTAGCATCCATCCTGTTTTCCGAACCAGGAACACCACAGCATGAATTGGTTAAATTTATTTTAATAAAGAATTTTTCTCCTTCGGCATAACCAATTTTACCCTTGCCATGTTTGTTGTTAAAATATTTAAATAATTGATCCCAGGCGAGATAAACCGTTTCCTGTTCGGTTAATTCTTTAATTCCATCGGCAAGCATGGTTTCAATAACTTCCTGGTCAGCGTTTTCATCTTCGTACCAGTAACTGCCTGAAGTAAACATGTTTTCATTTGTGGCATCTGCATCATATACCCAAACCACTCTTCCGGGAATTATACCTTGAGGTGTGCCAATAGGAGCGTTTGCTACAAAATAATCGGGTGAGACGAGTTCGGCTTTTGATGTATTTTTGAAATTATCGTTAATAATATAAGTAATTGATAAACCTATAAATCCTATAAAGCATATTATGGCTATCCAGTATTTTGATTCTTTTAGTTTCTTTCTTGCTTTACGAAATAGAAATAACGATGTTGGCAAACTAATTAAGTATAATATAAATCCTGACATAATAGGCGTGGCAGCCCTGACGCAAGGATATGTAGCCCTTGAGGGTTTTGGTACAACCCTGATTAAAAACCATATTGTAGCTAAAATTCCTGAAATTAAAAAGGTTATTTTAGCGGGCACTTTAAAACGATTTATTTTCTTTTTTAAAGATTTTAGTTTTTTGTTTTTGAAATAATTTTTCATAAGGCTGTATGTTAGTTAGTAATGTGAATTAAGAGTTGAATGTTTTAATCTATATATAAACCTTTGTGAAATTTTGTGCTTTTGTGGCAAATAAATAAATAGCCACTAAGTCACCAAGGCACAAAATTTCACAAAGGTAATTTTAAAAAATAATTTGATTTTCAATTACATACATAAATATTTATATGTTAGTTTTCAACTTTTAATTCGCATTAGTAATTTATATTTATTTTTTTAATAGAAATATTTAACTGTAAAATTAATGAAATAATAAGCGTCTAAGCATAATGCTATATAAGTAAAGACTCCTAAATAGTAAAAATCCCTTATTAGAGAACAAAATTTTATTATTTTTTACTCTAATTAATTTTAATTCCTAAATAAAATAGACAATTTTAAATTTATATAATTATAAGATTTTAATTTTTAATAAAAATTTCTCTTGGTATTAAATTATTATTGATACTAATTTCAATAAAATACAAACCATTACTCAGGTTATTTAAATTAATATTTTTTTCAAATTCTATTCCTTGTTTATTAAATTGTTGAAATAGCAATAATTTACCGGAAATATCATAAATACTAATATCAACCTTTCCAAAATCATCATGATATAATTTTAAGTTTATATATTCATTGGCAGGATTTGGATAAATTAAAACGGACTGTTCAACGAATGTAATTTCGTCAATTATTGATGAAGTTTGATATGTAACAATAAAAGTTTGTTCGGTTGATAATTCACCATCTGAAGCAGTTACAGTTACTTCAGCATCTGATTTAAATTCTTTAGTCGCTTTTATTAATAATTCAGAATTGTTAAGAATTCTTGTACTTATGCTATCATTATCTGAACTAACAGTGAAGGTTATTTCATCGTTATTAGGATCGGAAAAGTATTCAGATAAATCTTCAACTACAGTTTGATTTGTATTTAATTCAGTTATTTCAAAATCAGGTATGGTTTTTTTCTTTATCGGAGCTTTGTTCATTTCAAAATGTATAGTGAATTCATCCATTGCAGACAGTAAATTATCTGATGCTTTAACTTGTATGGTAGCTGTCCCGTCAAATAATGCCGAGGCAGTGATTTTTAAGGATGTATCATTTTCAATTACTGCAGCTAATTCATCGTGATCGGAAGCTACACTAAAACTTAAAATATCATCATCTATATCTTTAAAAATTTGATTTAAATTTGAAATAATTGTAAATGTTGTATCATTTTTGGATAATTCAATATCATTAATAGCACTTATCAGATAAGGTGATAAATTACTGTAGT
>JAFGQQ010000102.1 GCA_016935595.1 Bacteroidales bacterium | reverse complement strand
AGTACTATCATGGAATGGATAAAAGAATATGAAGAGTTTGAACCAGGGCACCGGCACATTTCCCACTTACTGGGACTTCATCCCGGAACTCAAATCACTCCTGAAACACCTGAATTATTCGAAGCCGCAAAAAAAACTTTAGAACGCCGATTAAAGTATGGCGGAGGCCACACGGGTTGGAGCCGTGCCTGGATAATAAATTTCTATGCGAGGTTACTTGAAGAAGAAGAATGTTATAAACATCTTCGTTTATTGCTCGAAAAATCAACACTTCCAAATTTATTCGACACGCATCCCCCATTCCAGATTGATGGTAATTTCGGGGGTACTGCCGGCATTGCAGAAATGCTGGTACAAAGTCATGCTGGTGAAATACACCTTCTCCCTGCTCTTCCGAAAGCCTGGGATAAAGGATCGGTAAAAGGCTTGCGTGCACGCGGGGGATTTGAAGTGGATATGGAATGGAAAAACGGAGAATTAATTAAAACGAATATCATTTCATTACAAGGTAATACATGTAAAGTAAAGTATAAAAATAAAAGTACTGAATTTAAAACACAAAAAGGTAATAAATATTTATTTGATAATAACCTTACCTTTTAAAATATATTAAAACCTAGATTCTAAATTTTCGTAGAACAAATTTGAAAACTTAATTCAATCTATTTCAAACTTATTGCTCTATGAAAGAAACAATTCCAGGAATAGCAGAAATTTCAATGAATAGTGATAATATATTAAGAATTACTTTTCTGCCAAAGACTGATATAAAAGTTGAAGATGCTAAAAAAATTGTTGAAGTTTCATCGCGTGTCTCCGCAGGAAAGAAGCATTGTAACTTAGTCGATACCCGTGAAATGCTTTACATGAACAATGAAGCCCGTAAATATCTTGCCATGCAGAATAAATCAACTGTAAATGCAATTAGTGTTATTATCCATTCAAAATTTCAACGATCGATGGCTAATTTATATTTAAAATTCAGTAATCCTGTCATACCCACAAAAATGTTTGATCGAGAGGAAGATGCTATTGATTGGTTAAAGTCTAAAATGGCCTAATATCATAGTTTTATCTCAATATCCCGCTTTTATTATTAAGACATTTATCATAATAAAATACTATTTTTTAAATCTATTTATATAAAATCTTTCAATTTTATATTCTTATTTATTATAATTGTCGAAAATTTATAACAGGGTAGTAATGATATTAAATGATATTGTAATTGTTTACATTGAAGGGAAATCCCTATCAGAATGCTTGACGAGGATAAATGAACTTATATTAAAGGAAGATTTATCAGCACTAAATATTCTTAAGTTATCGGTATTTATTCATGCACATTCAAACGAGGAATATAAAAAATATTGTGAAAACCTTTCGAATGAAATTCATTCTTTTTATAATGGGAAAAATATACCTGTTTCATATATTGCTCAAAAACCTCACACTTCCGATATATCTATTGAAGCCTACTTATTAATCAATCATTCTTTAAAAATATATCGTAAAAACATCGAAAATATTAATTATTCAGTGGTTGAATCGGAAAATGGAAAGTTGGTATTTGCTGCAGGATTGAATAAAAAACAAGAAAATATTGAAAACAGGATTTTAGCTTACTCAACCGGAGCTTTTGATTTAATGGAAAAAATTCTTCATAACGAAAACCTCAAATTTTCCAATATAATCAGGCAATGGAACTACATCGAAAATATCCTGAATATTTCGAAAAATGGTCACTATCAATACCAGAATTACCAAATATTTAATGATGTCAGGTCAAATTATTACGATAAAGATAATTTCGATAATGGCTATCCTTCGGCAACAGGAATAGGAACAGATTCTGGTGGCATAGTTATAGAGTTTATAGCTTTAAATAGTAATTCCAAAATTAACATCTCTCCTATTTCAAATCCTCAGCAATGTAATGCATATTCATATACAGAAAATGTTTTATTTGACAATAGTATAGGAAATACCGGCATTAAAATAAAAACCACTCCAAAATTCGAAAGAGGAAAAATAATTTCTTACAACAATGAACATCACTTGTTTGTATCCGGTACTGCATCTATCCAGAAAGAAAAAACTGTTGGCATAAACGATATTAAAAAACAAACCGAAGTTACCTTAGATAATATTAAAAATGTTATTGAAGCATTTACGAAAGGCAATGGATATAAAAAAAGATTTTCATATTACAGGGTATATTTAAAATATGTAAAGGACTATCCAATTGCTAAAACATTATGCGATAAATACTTCAAAGATGCACCCGGACAGTATTTATATTCAGATATTTGCAGAAATGATTTGTTAATAGAAATTGAATGCGGATTAAATATTAGTTAACGTCAGGAAATTGATATTTATAATTTTTTAAGTTTTGGCAATTATTTTATATATGCTTCTTATAAATATTTAGTCATCTTATGATAAGTTACTTACAAAAACTCTTTTAAAAGTAAAACGTATACCAAAAATAAAATAATCAATAATGCCTTTTTATCCATTGGAATTTAATTTGTCTTTAATTCAGCATCTAACATGTAAAAGATTTCATAAAATATTTATATTTTATTCAATTCTTATTTTAATATTTCTACCTAGAATAGCTTCTACACAAACAAATTACGATCATTATCCTGTAAATTTCGATCATTACACAACTGAAGAGGGTATGTCACAGAATGCCGGCAATTGTTTTGCACAGGATAAGAAAGGTTTTTTATGGATTGGTACAAATTCGAGCCTGGAAAGATTTAATGGATATAGTTTCACTTCATATAAACCTGATATTCAAGACTCAACAAGTATAAGCGGAAATACTATATGGTCGCTTTATGTTGATAATGCTAATGATTTATGGATAGGCACATTTGAAAAAGGTTTGAATAAATATAACCGTGATATGGATAATTTCACTCACTATTTGCATAATCCAAATGATACAACAAGTTTAAGCCATAATAGTATAACATGTATTTTCCAGGATTTTAACGAAAATTACTGGATTGGAACAAAAGGTGGTGGAATTAATCTTTTCGATAAAAATTCTGAGAAATTTACACGGTTTAGCTATAATCCT
>JAFGQQ010000521.1 GCA_016935595.1 Bacteroidales bacterium | reverse complement strand
TCAATTAAATTGAAGCTTTGAAATACAAAGCCAATATTTCCCTTTCTTAAGTTTGTCCGCTGACTTTCTCTAAACTTTGACACTTCAACCTCGTTAAAAGAATATTGGCCGTTGGTCGGATTATCGAGTAAACCAATGATATTAAGTAAAGTTGATTTTCCGCAACCTGACGGGCCCATTACTGCAACGAATTCACCTTTTGAAACTTCAAGGTTCACTTTGTTTAAAGCTGTTGTTTCTACTTCATCAGTTCTGAAGATTTTTGTTAAATTGGTTGTTTTTATCATAGTATTAAATTTTAAAATTTCTTTGTATATAATATAGCCAAATGTCATGCCATTTTTGTAAACATCTCTTTTATAAAAGTTTATGATTATAATATTTATTGAAGTTTGAAATAATGTTCCAGAATCATACAATTATTGTTTTATTTTAGTACATTTGTTGGATACAATGGATGCTATCCCGCCTTGCAGGATAGCATCCTCTTAAAAATATTAATATGCCGACCATAAAAACTATTATACCACTTGAAGCTGATAAATATTATAACATCTATAATAGAGGAAATAATTATGAAAAGATATATTATAAAGAAGAAAATTATTATTATTTTTTAAAAAAGTTTAAAGAATACCTATATGAATTTATAGAGGTTTATGCTTATTGTCTTTTACCTAATCATTTTCATTTTTTAATAAAGGTAAAGGATGCTATCCCTTCAAGGGATGGCATCCTTGAAGATAATTTAGACAATCTTAATAATAAAGAATTCCCTCCCATTTTGCAGGATAGCAACCTATATATAAAAAGCATCCTTATATAAAATAAAAATCCTATGCCACAAAAACAACCAGGAACCATTTTAATAGTAGATGATAGCAAAAATGTGCTCGAATCATTAGAATTATTCCTAAAATACAAATTCGAAAAAATCATTTGTATCAATAATCCTAACCGATTACCGGAGATTCTTTCAAAAAATGAAATTGACATTGTGCTACTTGATATGAATTTTACGGCAGGAGTAAATACCGGAAATGAAGGAATATTCTGGTTAAGGGAAATTTTAAAAAGCGATGCTTCTATTCATGTAATTATGATAACTGCTTATGGAGATATTGAATTAGCAGTAAAAGCCATGAAGGAAGGGTCGACTGATTTTATTATTAAACCGTGGGACAATGAAAAATTACTGGCGACTATAAAAAATGCTTTAAAATTGAGAAATACCGAACGCGAGGTAAATAAATTAAAAAACAGGCAAAAGATAATTGATGAAGACATAGAAAAGCATTTTAAATTAATAACCGGTAATTCGGAAAAAATGAAACAGGTTATGGCAATGGTTTCAAAAGTAGCAAAAACCGATGCCAATGTTTTAATTCGTGGGGAAAACGGAACCGGCAAGGAATTAATTGCCCGGGAAATATATAAATTATCGAAACGGAATAATGAATCATTTGTAACAATAGATTTGGGAACAATTCATGAGAATTTATTCGAAAGTGAAATGTTCGGTCATGTAAAAGGAGCTTTTACAGATGCAAAGGAAAATCGTATAGGCCGGATTGAGCATGCTAACAGGGGGACCTTATTTTTAGATGAAATAAGCAATTTACCTTTACCTTTGCAGGCCAAATTACTTTCGGCTCTTGAAACCAGAAAAATTACCCCTTTAGGATCAAATAAAGAAATTTCGATCGATGTCAGGTTAATTAGTGCAACTAACCAAAATTTAAATATAATGATTGAAGATGGTTTATTCAGGGAGGATTTATTATACCGCATTAATACTGTTCAGATTCATCTACCTCCTTTGCGCGAAAGAATAGAAGAAATTATTTTACTGGCAGATTATTATTTAAAAATATATGCAACAAAATATTATAAATTTAATCTGAAATTTAATGATAGCGCTTATAAAAAATTGCTAGCCTATAATTGGCCGGGGAATGTGAGGGAATTGAAACATGCTGTTGAAAGAGCCGTAATTCTTACTGAATCGGATATTTTAAAAGCCGAAGATTTTCAGTTTGTGAATTTTGATAATACTTTAGAAGAAATCAATTCACAACCTGTTTCGCTCGAAGAAGGTGAGAAAATAATTATTGAAAAAGCATTCTTACGTAACAATTTTAATATTTCATTAACTGCCAAAGAGCTAAAAATTGGCCGCCAAACACTTTACCGTAAAATTGAAAAATATGGTTTATAAGAATTTATACGTCAATTCAATAATCAGAATCATTCTGATAGTAATTACTTGCTATGTTCTTACTTATGTTTATATAAAATTAAATGACTGGTTAATTATTTCAAATTTAATAGCCTTATTAATTATTCAGCTTGTACTTATGATTAATTATTTCAATAAACTTAATTCGAAATTGGATGATTTTTTTTCATCGCTTGAAAATGATGATGTTTCGTTTTCCATACATTCAAAATTCAGGGAGAAGAAATTTAAAAAATTAGTAGAAAGATTAACAAATATTAGTAATAAGATTAAAAATTTAAGAATTGAAAATGAAAAACAAAATTTCTTTTTTAAATATGTTGTTGAGAATGTTAATATTGGATTATTAGGTATTGATAAGGAAGGAAAAGTTGAATTAATCAATAAAGCTTTATATGAAATTTTGAATATAAAGACAATT
>JAFGQQ010000520.1 GCA_016935595.1 Bacteroidales bacterium | reverse complement strand
TTTTGTATTCATGACCTTTGAATTACTTTTAAATCAACAATAGTAAGCTTTCTGGAAGATTTTACCATTAATTTTGTCAATTAAGCCAAATATCATTTAAAAATTAAACCTATAACTGAAAAATGGGATTATTGGAAACATAGTAAATTTATATAGATATATTTTTAAAAAATATGACTAAAATTTAAGTGTCAAACCGTATCTTAAATCAGTTTGGTTGTCATAATCATACTTTCCATAATTATACTCAGCAAAAATCCCTATATGCTTCCACAAATAAAACGCTATCCCAATGCCTATTCCATAGTCAGAAATATGCCCTCTAGCAGGATAATAATTGTTAGGTGTGAAATAAAAATGCCCTCCAAATTTTCCGGTTACATAAAGATCAAACCTAAAGTCATCTTTACTTATGAAAAAAGGAAGTAAATGAAAATTGGCATTTATTCCATAAAACGGAGTATTTGTATACTCAATCTCTTTATATTCAGATGACTGGGATACTATTTCATACGTCCTAAACCTGCTATACCCAAGATATCCCCCAACTTCAAAAAAATTTAAAATCCCGTAGTTTGCACTAATTCTATAATTACCAACCTCTATCTTTTTGGTATTATTGCCTGAAATATGTGTGCCAGTTTTAATTCTTGAATAACCAACTTTAAAGTTCCACCTGTTTTTAATATATGATTGTTTTGTGTAAGCATTTATTATTATTAAGCTGTTTAATAGCAAAAAAAAGATTATTTTTTTCATTTGTTCTCTAGTTTTCATGATATAACCAATTTTTAAATTTTTGTTTTATAGATATTTTTTGACCTTTATTTTTATTAGAATTTTCATTAAAAAATAATTTGTATGAAATTGATGGTATAATCGGAAAAAAATTTACCTGGTAAAGTGAAACAGGTTTGAATTCGTCACCCAATTCAGGCTTATATATTTCACCGCTGTTGTTAGTATTAAAATAATAATAATAAGGATTTCGCCTATTATAAACGTTATATATGGAAAAACTCCATATTGCTTTGCGTTTGGTTTTCTTTGTTAGCGTTGAATAGCTTAATCCAAGGTCAAGGCGATGGTAATCCTTCATCCTTTCACTGTTTCGTTCACTATAGATGAGCGCTTCATAATAAAAGAAATCTCCATTTTCGTCTTGCTTCAAAGATGGCACATATTGCCTTCCAATAGCTGGTGTATAAGGCAAGCCTGTTTGGTAAATCCATGTTAAATTAAATGAAAGCTTTTCATTTAATTTATAGCTTGCACTCATTGAAATCGTATGCAGACGATCATAATCAAATAAGTATTCTTTACCCTTGTTTATGTTGGGAAACTGTCGTGTAGCATTTGAAATTGAGTAATCAGTAAATCCGGTCCATTTGCCGAAATTTTTCCTGATAAGGAATTCAGCCCCCATTGCATTGCCCTTACCACCAGTTTCAATCTTTAAACGCCAGTTCTCATCTCCCATTAAGCTGGTATATCCTTCCTTATAGGTAGAAAGGCTGAACATTTTTTTATAGTAAACGTTCATTTCTGCTGTGAACATATTATTTACAAAACTGCCATTCCATCCAAGGGTATATTGGTCGGAAAATGCTGCAGGAATTTGCTTATTTGCAGGTATCCATACTTCATTATTCATAATATTTCCGGTTGTAAATATCAGGTGGGAATATTGGGTCACCTTCATATAGCTTAAATTCAATGTTTGATTGGAATTTATAGCTATATTCAATTTCACCCGTGGCTCTATTGAAAAATCGGTATAATCCTGTGTAGAATAATTTACTATTCTCATGCCCAGGATTGCTTCGGAGTTACTAAGTAATGTTATTTTATTATCGAAATATATGGCCGATTCGAGTGATTTAATTAGTTTAGTGGGTTGTTGTTCTGCCTGATTCGACAGGTATGTATAGTTTGGCATATGCAATAAAAGAGAAGATTGCAACCCAAATTCTATTGCCCATTCTTTTAGAACTTTATATTTCCATCCCGAACGAAAAGATAAGTCTTGAACTGAAGATAGGTATTTCTTTTTAAAATGTGCTGTATCCGTTCCATCGGATACTGAATATTTCATATACTCTTTCAGCCGATAGCGGGTATATGAAATACTGTTAGAAATAAATAACCTTGATGACAATACAGTGTTCCAGCGTGCTGAAACCAGCCAATTGCCCCAGACATTACCCATCCGATGTTTTTCGTATGAATTATTATTTTTTGTATCTGACCAATAATTTAAATAATCATCACCCTGATAAAAATTCAGGTTATAGCTATTCTTTTCATTCGGCTTCCAAGAGAATTTTCCGTTTATATCATGAAAACCATACGAAATAATAAAATCATTTGCTTCAGATAATTTACTTACAAGCGCCATTAAGGGGTCAGTCATAGTTTTTCTCCCTGTGATTATAAAACTTGTATTTTTCATTCTCAATGGGCCTTCAACAGTAAATGAAGCATCTGTAATCCCTATTCCAAAAGAACCTTTTAAACCGGACGTATCACCTTCCTTCTGCACAATATCTACCACAGAAGAAAGCTTACCTCCATATCGGGATGGGAATCCACCCTTATAAACATCAATATTATTGATTATATCAGAATTAAAAACAGATGCAAATCCTCCAAGATGATTTACATAAATAACCGGAACATTATCAAAAAGATAAAGGTTTTGACCCGGGTCGCCCCCACGAACTAACAAAAGGCTGGAACCTTCATTCTGCGAATAGATGCCAGGAAGTAATTGTATACTTTTACTAACATCTGGTTTTCCACCGATTGAAGGTATTTGCTGTAATTCTTTATTGCTTAAGGTTGCTACATTGAATTTCGGTGTCCGTTGGGCTTTAATTACTACTTCGTCCAGTTCATTACCAGGAGTTAATAAAACGTTAATTAAAGTATCGCCGGTATGGTTGAAATTCATGAAATAGTTTTTATATCCGATATAAGAAATTTGCAAAGATGAAGGTATTTTTATTACAATACTAAAGTAGCCATTGTAATCCGAAACAGTACCATTCCTGGTTCCTGGTTCGATAATATTGGCTCCTATTAACAGTTCACCGGATAATTGGTCTTTAACAAACCCTGAAATTCGAACCTTTTGTTGTGCAAAAAGATTTGATGCATAAATTAAAAAAGTGATTGTAAGAGTTGCTGTAAATTTGCGCATATATTTTTAATAAACAAGTTAATATGGATATATTGTGTCGGATTGTATTGAAGAATAACCTGCAAATATGCCATAACCTCCATGAATGTTAGAGTAGAGAGGAAAGGCGGTTAACGAACTGGCTAAATTATCAGGATACCTTCCTTTTTCATACAAATATAGTTGCTTAACATATTGATAGTAATCGTGGCTTACCGAACGAAATTCAAGGATTAAAGGGTATAAATTAGTTCCTTGTGAACTTGCACTGCCTGTGGTGTAGTTGATAGTAATTGAATATGATTCACCTGAAATAAGCTCATTACTAAATACAGCAATGGGAAGCCCTTCGTTTAATATTACAGGGTCAGTGATAGTCTGAAGCTCAACAAGTTTTTCGTATCTATTTCGTATCAATTTTATAGCAACTTCAAAGTATAAATTTTCTGATGGATTATTGTTAAAAGTGAATTTGATGGCAGGATATGTAAAGCCTTCTTCATCCTTACCGGCCTGATTAATATGCACTATTTCTGAAATTATCGCAGGTTTGGGCAGATAATCGCTGCATGAAACTTTTTGATATCCGGGGATATTAACTTCACAATAGTAGGTTTTAAGCGGTTCAACGAGTGTGGAAGAATAATATATTCCCTTATCAAAATAAGTCAAAGTATCCTTAAACTGTTCGTTAACATATAGTAAAACCTCTGCATTATCTATGAATACTAGCTGATTAGTATCTATTTTTCCTGCCAATGAAACATGAACTTTTAATGTACTGTCTGCGATTAAAATACTATTTATCGTAGGGACAGGCGAAAAATACGGAAATTCATCCTGAACTAGTTCCCTGCACGAATAAAGTACAAGTATGCTAAAAATAAGAATTGGTAAAAATTTCATTTTTATTAAACTATTATTCATATAATATTAATCAGGTGAATCATAAAAAAAAATTCACCTGATTTTTCCATTTTTTGTTAAAATAGACTTTTATTACACTCAAGGTTTACTAAGGGTGATGAAGGTGTATCTGCCCAACAATCATAACCTCCGAAATGAACATAAGTATCAACCCAATAAAAAGTAGATGCCCAAAAAGTTATTAAACCTTCAAGTTTTGAATCCTTTTTACCATTTTCATGGTATGTGCATAAATCATTATACCAATTACCAAAAACGTAATAATCCAAACGGGTTTTAATATCTGCGCTAATTGTTCTTTTACACCAATACCAAATACCAAGGATCCTTTTATAAGGTCTTATTAAAAAATAAGTAGATACTGTAGTACCTGCAATTATTTGGTTCGGCTCATCCCAAATATCCATTTCATAACACTCAATCCACATATGTGTCCGATCATTTCCACTGCTTTCATAATCATCGTCATTTGTTCCACAATTATAGGCAGCATCTTTTAACCTAGTTGAACTGCTTCCTCCGTTTACATTCATTAAGCGAATATCAGGGTCATTGTTGTAAGATAATAGGCTATTTTCATCAATGGTTCTTAGTTTGTTAATTTTATCAATTTTTGTTGATGCAATACCCTTATCAAATATTTTATATACAGTTTCATTAATTTGAAACATTTTATCCTTGTTTATGAAGTATCTGTTCGGACTTTTATAAAGTATAGTTTCAAGGGTTAATTCTCCACCTACATCTTCAATTAATTGTAAATATTCATTATTTGATGCAACAAACGTTTTAACCTCTTCTACACTTTTAAAATTTTCAGGATTAATGTTGCTATATAACTCATCACAAGTCCTGCCAAAAGACTTAAATCCTTTTGATTTTTCCCAAGCTTTTAGTTGATCATAATTAAATAAAAGAACTTTATTCATAGTATTATTGTATTCTTCTATGCTCTCAAAACGTAAAATTTCAGATTTCACCGCACCATCATTAAATTCATGTGTATCATCCTTGGAGCAAGAATTAATAACAAATGTAAGTACAATTGCTAACAAAGCAAAAATACCTATTAGTTTAAAACATTTCTTTTTCATATACGTTTAAATTTTTAAGTTTTTAACTTAGCCTCATCCCTATCTTTCTTTTTCAAGAAAGGAATCCTTCCCGCTGGTTGGATTTGGGGTGAGGTTTTTTATTTAATTATTTTTCCCGTTTATCTTTTTGTTAATTTAGTCTCAAATCGCGGTCACAGAGAATCAAAACGGATAAACTTCCCTGCCTGTATTATTGCAAGACCCTAAGGGTTTTTGAAACCCTTAGGGTCTTATATCCAGTCTCTTGGCTTTTTAATCTTATGGCTTTCAGTTATCGGATGGCTATTCTCTGGCTCTACAAATAGTGTGTAAATAATTAACTTACCAACCAGTAAATTACATATCCCTATAATGACTAGTATAAACCATAATACTTTGATTAAGAGTAAATTACCCCCCCCCCCTAATCTATTCTCGCTAACATAAAACAATAATAAACTCTTTAATAATCTTAACTTTATCATATTTCACCTCTTTTCCTAATTATATCATTTAACCTTCTCAAAATCAAAATTAAAGTAAAAAATTTAAATTTACCAAATAACTAGAAAGAAAATTTTAAGGGATTTGACAAAGGTTAATTTTTTAGTCATATACAATATAAAAATAATTGTTAAATCATATATTTTGAGGTTTTATTAAACTGTTGTCGTAAGAGCTAGGTGGCATTCGGAATACCATTAGAATTTTATTAAACAAATTATTTATGAGCATAAAATCAGCATCAGCTATATCCATTCATACATATCTAACCAAAAGTAGCTTCCCAGTCCAATGGTAAAAACAACATCACCTAAAAAACCATGTAATATTGATGTAAATAAAACACTCTTGGTTTTTACATAAATACTGGCTAGATATATTCCCATGAGGAAGGTTAGAATAATTGAAATATGACTGTAATAAACAATATGCATAAAACTGAACGAAAAACCACTAGCTAGAACAATAAATATATTTTTTTTGAAAATTGTACGGTACCGATGAAATAAAAATACCCGATATATAATCTCCTGTCCATATGCAGAAAATACAGGATAGAAGACACATAACATTATCCAAATAAAAATATTTCCTTTTGGCAGGTTGAACAGATTATTCCTGTCAAATATGTATACTCCTAACAGCAAGGCTAAGGAAATTAATAAAATAAAAAATATATGAATAAGTAATACTTTTTTCTTAATATTAAATTGTATAAGATCTTTGAAACGGAAATCAGGCAGCCGCTTTAAATATATAAAAATACCAACCAGAATAGGTAATATAATTGCACTTGGATGTATAATACGGGTATCGAAATAAATTAGTAACGGTACACCGAAAAATAAAAGTAAAAATTCAATAGAAAGTAATATTTTCTTAATTTCACTTCTCATAATTTAAGATTATTTTATAGTAAAGAAAATGAAAAAAACAATATTATTTTTGAAAATTTTTAATATAAAATAAATAACTATGGAATACCCGGTATATTGCGAGCAGCCATATCTTTCAGGTATTTTCGAACCACTCAATACCATTACCAATTTATTCTTTGTTAATTAAATTTAAAGAATAGAAATAATTCATATAAATATTTAATTTTGCACCTTGCTTTTGTATATATTTATTTGAATAATAATCATGGAAAAAAACGATTTATTGGCTAATATAAAAGAAAAAGCTGAGAAATGGCTGTCACCTGACTTTGATGAAGAAACAAGGAAACAAGTAAAAAACCTTATTGATAATAACCAGGAAGAATTGATAGAATCTTTTTACAGGGATTTGGAATTTGGCACAGGCGGTTTGCGTGGAATTATGGGAGCCGGGACAAACCGGATGAATATTTATACCTTGGGAATGGCAACACAGGGATTATGTAATTACCTGAAAAAAGAATTTTCAAACAAAAAAGATATAAAAATAGCCATTGCGCACGATAGCAGGAACAATAGCAGGTTATATGCTGAAACTACTGCAAATATATGTTCTGCAAATGGCTTTAAAGTGTATTTATTTGACGATTTAAGGCCAACACCCGAGTTATCATTCACAATCAGGCATTTGGGTTGTCAAAGCGGGGTGGTTATTACAGCCTCTCATAATCCTAAAGAATATAATGGCTATAAAGTATACTGGGAAGACGGTGGTCAAATTATTAGCCCGCATGATAAAAACATTATTGAGGAAGTTCAGAAAATTAAAAATATTGAAGAAGTAAAATTCCAGGGACTAAAGAAAAACATCAAGCTAATCGGGAATGAAATAGACAAAGCATACGTTAATGAAATAAAAAAATTATCATTATCGCCGAAGATCATTAAAAATCAAAAGAATCTCAAAATTGTATATACACCCATACATGGAACAGGAGTAAAATTGGTGCCAATGGCATTGCATAAGTTCGGATTCGAGAACATTTACAATGTGCCGGAACAAGATATTTCTGACGGAAATTTTCCTACTGTTCATTCTCCAAATCCCGAAGAACCTGCAGCATTAAGTCTGGCTTTGGAAAAAGCAAAAGAAATTGATGCTGACCTTGTGATGGGCACCGATCCTGATGCCGACCGTGTTGGAATTGCAGTGAAAGATAATAAAGGTGAATTCATTTTACTAAACGGTAATCAAACTGCAACTATTCTCATAAACTATTTATTAACAAAATGGTCGGAAAATGGTAAATTGAAAGGAAAAGAATATATTGTCAAAACCATTGTCACAACTGAATTATTAACTGAAATTGCAGAAAAATATGATGTTAAACACTACGATGTATTAACCGGGTTTAAATATATTGCTGATATAATAAAACAAAAAGAAGGAAAAATGCAATTTATCGGAGGAGGAGAAGAAAGTTACGGATATTTAGCAGGTGAATTTGTAAGGGATAAAGATGCAGTTATTTCCTGTGTTTTAATTGCAGAAGCTACTGCCTGGGCAAAGGAGAAAGGAAAATCATTATTCGAATTATTAATTGATATATACGTTGAATATAGCTTTTATAAAGAAAAATTGATTTCTATTGTTAAAAAAGGAAAATCAGGTGCCGAAGAAATTCAAAAAATAATGGACAATTTTCGTAGTAATCCACCTGATTCAATTAATAATTCAGATGTAGTATTAATTCACGATTATTTAAAACAAAAAACATTCGACCAGTTGAGTCATTTGAGATATGATATTTTATTACCAAAATCGAATGTTTTACAATTTATTTTAAACGATGGTTCAAAAATATCCATTCGTCCGTCAGGAACAGAACCGAAGATTAAGATCTATTTCGGGGTAAAAAACAAACTGGATAGAAAAGAAGATTTTGATAAAATTAACAGGTTACTGGATAAACGGATTGAGAATATAATAAAAGCTTTGAATATTAAATAAAAAAGGATGCCATCACTTTTAAATAAAAATAATAAAAAAATAAGTATATTAAATTTTTAAGCAATAGTGATGGCATCCTTAGAAATATATAACTACAAACTACATTTATCATGAAATCATACAAAAAAGAACTTTGGTTCAATACCCAATCACGAAGAGAGATTATAAACATCACTCCTACTGTTGAACAATGTGTAAATGAGAGTGGTGTAAAAGAAGGACTGGTGTTAGTTAATGCCATGCACATTACAGCCAGCGTATTTATTAATGATGACGAACCAGGATTGCATCATGATTTTGAAGTATGGCTGGAAAAACTTGCTCCTGAGAAACCTTACGAACAATACCGCCATAATGGTTTTGAAGACAATGCCGATGCCCATATAAAAAGAACTGTAATGGGGAGGGAAGTTATTGTTGCCATTACGGAAGGTAAACTCGATTTTGGCCCGTGGGAACAAATTTTCTATTATGAGCTTGATGGAAAAAGAAAAAAAAGAGCGCTGGTAAAAATTATTGGGGAATAGTATAATAATGTATAATGGAAAATGTATAATGAATTATGACAACTAATGACCCGATGATCTGACCAATGACTATTGAATATCGAGTATCGAATAGCGAATAATGTACAACGAACAATAAACCACTAACAATAACAACCAATGACCTAATGACCAATGACTAAAAATAAAAACTCCCATATTAAAAACTATCTCTCACTTGTGAAGTTCAGTCATACTGTTTTTGCTATGCCTTTTGCTTTAATCGGCTTTTTTATAGCTGTGAAATTAAATGGATATGAATTCAGCTGGAAATTATTAGGTTTAATTATTTTATGTATGGTTTTTGCCCGTAATGCTGCCATGGCCTTTAACAGGTATGTTGACCGTGAAATAGATTTTAAAAATCCAAGAACTACCCTTCGTGAAATTCCGGCAGGAATTATTAAAGCTAAATCTGCCTTATTTTTTGTCATTATCAATTCTATTTTATTTATTACAACCACTTTTTTCATTAATAAACTCACTTTCTATTTATCGCATTTAGCATTATTTATTGTTCTGGGATACAGCATTACAAAAAAATTTACATCATTATGTCATCTTATTCTGGGTTTGGGATTATCACTGGCCCCAATAGGAGCTTATTTGTCGGTAACGGGTGAATTTAACTGGTTACCTGTTCTTTTTTCACTAATAGTAATTTTCTGGGTTAGCGGATTTGATATTATATATGCTTTACAGGATAAAGAATTCGATATTGCAGAAAACTTAAAGTCAATGCCTGTCTGGCTTGGAAAAAAAAAGGCATTAATAACCAGTATTTTATTTCATTTAATATCTTCTTCATTCGTTATATTAATTGGTATCTTATATCCGTTTGGCTTATGGTATTGGATTGGGACAATATTTTTTCTTGGTTTTTTAATATATCAACATTTAATTATTAAGCCAAATGATTTATCTAAGGTAAATATCGCCTTTTTTGCAACTAACGGAATCGCTAGCATTATTTTTGCATTTTTTGTTATTTCAGATTTATATATATAAAGATATTTCCTGTTAAATAACATGTGTTAAATACTATTAAATATCTATTTAATTTTGCAACTAATAAATAACTTATTTGTCATTTTAACAGTTTTTGTAAAATATATTTTTTCACGTAATTAAATACAGAATAAACTTACTAGTAAATAATTAAATTTTTTTATATGAATAAAATAATTAGTTTATCCATAGTATACCTATGTATTAATAACTTACTTTCTGCACAAGTAAATCAAAATGATTTAAATCTTAATCGTCCAATTGATATTGAATTAAGGTTAATACCCGATAATGCAAAAGCTGGCGACTCGGTAATAATTGTTGCAGATATAACTTATATTATTAGTTGTAATGGAGTTAATCCAGAGATAAAACCTGGAACAACCGCAACTTCCACTTTTTATGAAGATATTCCGGGGGAGGGTTGCAATTACACAATAAATTTTTTCAAGGTATGGGGAAATTATCCGGATGATTCATGTAGCTTGGATAATTATGTTGATACGTTAACACCATTTCAAAAAGTAATATTACCAAACTGTTGCATAAAATGTATTTATGAAATTCCCGCTGCTTACAATTTAGATGGCATTTACGATACTTTAACACTTGATTTTAGAACAAATAAAGTGAAATATGAAAAATTAAGCCATTTCAATTTGTATCCTAATCCAGCCAAAGATTTTATTTATATCCAGAATAATGATGACCATAATTCATGTAAAATTGAACTTTTCAATGTCAATGGAAATTTATTATTAAAAAAGGAATTTATAGGTTTTAACAATAGAATTGATATTTCTGCTTTTCCAGACGGTATTTATATTATAAAACTTTCAAATAGTAATGAATCAGAAATAACAAAATTCATTAAATTTTGAAATAGTAATTTTATAATTCATAAATGTATATAGAGTTGTAAGTTAAGTTTTTTGAATTCCTCAAGAATTTTTGCAACCATTAAAATTATTACTTGTCATTGGTTAATAAAAAAGAATATAAAAATGAAAACAACAAAAAATTTAATATTATTAGGATTATTGATTATTTCATTGTCAGGTTGCCACTATCATTATGATTATAAGATACACGGTAGGGGAGAAATGATTACCGAAGAAAGAGATGTCAGGTCATTTGTTGAGATTGATTCCAGAATTGCTGCAGATATTTATATTACGCAAGATGAAGGACACTACTTAACTATTGAAGCCCAGGAAAATATTCTGGATATTTTAATCACAGATGTTATTGGTGACCGGCTTATACTCGATTATTCAAGAGACAGGGTTGAACATGATGGCATTAATATCTATGTTACCATGGAAACCTTGGAAAAAATAAAAATTTCAGGTGCAGGAGATGTTGAAGTTGAAGATCCTATAATTTGTGATCTACTGGAATTAGAAGTTGACGGAGCCGGAGATATGTATTTTAATTCTGTCGTTGCTAACGAAATATACGTTACCTTATCAGGAGCAGGTAATTTCGAATTTGCCGGACCTGATATTGTCGAATATATGGATATTGAACTATCGGGTGTTGGCCATATAGATGCCTATGATTTACAGGTTGAAAAAGTTGTTATAAACAGTTCGGGAACTGGTGATTGTAAATTAAATGTTATTGATGAACTGGATATACAGATAAGTGGGGTTGGAAGTGTTTTTTATAAAGGAGATCCGGAAGTTACATCGTCAATATCAGGTTTAGGAACCATTAAACAAATTGATGATTAATGTTATATGAAATTTAGGTTTGAATAATTAGGTTTGAAATGAGGCTGTCCAAAAAGTCTTAAATTTAAGAAATTGCCACAAAAACTCTAAGTCTCAAAGATGCACAAAAATTTAAATATCAGTATATTAAGATTTAGTGAATCTTTGTGTTTTTATGCCTTAGTGGCTAAAAATTGACT